>CAMWMM010000034.1 GCA_947175285.1 uncultured Lachnospiraceae bacterium | reverse complement strand
AAGCGTGTTACTAAGGTTGTAAAAGGTGGTCGTAACTTCCGTTTCACAGCATTGGTAGTAGTTGGAGATGGCAACGGACATGTCGGTGCGGGATTAGGAAAAGCTACTGAAATCCCAGAGGCTATCCGTAAAGGAAAGGAAGACGCAATTAAGAATCTGGTTTCTGTTGCGCTTGACCCGAATCATAGTATTACACATGATTTTATCGGACAGTTTGGCTCTGCCTCTGTTCTGTTAAAAAGAGCTCCGGAAGGTACCGGAATCATTGCTGGAGGTCCGGCGCGTATTGTGTGCGAACTTGCAGGAATTTCCAATATCCGTACAAAATCTTTGGGTTCTAATAACAAGCAGAATGTCGTACTTGCTACAATCGCAGGTCTTCGTCAGTTGAAGACTCCTGAAGAAGTGGCTAAGAACCGCGGTAAATCTGTTGAAGAAGTTATGTCTTAAGCATGAATTGTATGCAAAAGACTAAGAAAGGAGCAGGGAATCAATATGGCAGCAAAAAAAGCAACAGACAAAGAGAAAAAGTTAAAAATAACATTGATGAAGTCTACTATTGGTCAGGTTCCGAAAGCAAAAGCAACAATTGAAGCAATGGGACTCAGAAAAATAGGACAGACAGTTGAATTACCTGACAATGGAGCTACTAAAGGACAGATTCAGAGAGTAAGACACATGGTTAAGGTAGAAGAAGCATAAGCGCCCGTAAGCAGGCAGGCTTAGGAAAGGAGAAAAGTGATGGAATTATCAAATTTAAGACCCGCAGAGGGTTCCAAACACAGTGATAATTTTAGAAGAGGGCGTGGACATGGTTCAGGCAACGGCAAGACAGCCGGTAAAGGACATAAAGGTCAAAAGGCACGTTCCGGCGCACCGAGAATCGGTTTCGAAGGTGGTCAGATGCCCTTATACAGACGTATTCCGAAGAGAGGCTTTAAATGCAGAAACTCCAAGGAAATCGTTGCAATTAACTTAAATACGTTAGAGGTATTTGATAACGGCGCTACTGTTGACGTAGAGGCATTATTGGAAAAAGGAATTATCAAGAATCCTCGTGACGGTGTGAAAATCCTTGGAAATGGAGAATTGACTAAGAAACTCGATGTGAAAGTAAATGCATACAGTGCATCTGCAAAAGAAAAAATCGAGGCGCTTGGCGGAACAGCAGAGGTGATGTAATGTTTACAACCCTAAAAAATGCTTTCAAAATCAAAGAGTTAAGAAAGAAAATACTGTTTACATTTGCGATGTTAGTTGTGATTCGTTTTGGCTCACAGCTTCCGGTTCCCGGTGTTGACAGAACCTACTTTGCAAGTTGGTTCGCAGCACAGACCGGAGACGCATTCAACTTCTTTGATGCTTTTACGGGCGGTTCGTTTATTAATATGTCTGTTTTGGCATTGAATATTACACCGTATATCACTTCCTCCATTATTATGCAGCTTCTTACGATTGCAATACCGAAGCTGGAGGAAATGCAGCGGGACGGTGAGGATGGCAGAAAGAAAATTGCTTCCATTACAAGATATGTAACAGTTGGTCTTGCTTTGATTGAATCATCAGCTATGGCAATTGGTTTTGGTCGTCAGGGTCTGCTTGAAACGTATAATGTTTTTAATATCATTACAGTTGTTGCAGCATTGACGGCAGGTAGTGCATTCCTTATGTGGATTGGTGAGAGAATTACGGAAAATGGTGTCGGAAACGGTATTTCCATTGTTCTTACCATTAATATTATCTCACGTATGCCGCAGGATATATCGACACTGTTCGAGCAGTTTGTTTTGAACAGACCGATTGCAAAAGCAGTTGTAGCTGCTATAATCATTCTTGCAATTATCATCGGAATGGTTATTTTAGTCATTGTTTTGAATGATGGCGTCAGAAAAATTCCGGTACAGTATGCAAAAAAAGTGCAGGGCAGGAAGATGGTCGGCGGACAATCGACAAGTATTCCTTTAAAAGTAAATACTTCGGGCGTTATCCCCGTCATTTTTGCTTCTTCGCTTATGCAGCTCCCGATTTTTATCTGTTCTTTATTTAATATCAGCGGAACAGGATTTTGGGCGGAAATTTTAAGAGGATTAAATTCCAGTTACTGGTGTAATCCGAATCAGCCGGTTTATTCAATCGGATTGGTGGTATATGTGATACTGGTGATTTTCTTCGCCTATTTCTATACTTCAATTACATTCAATCCGCTTGAGATTGCTGATAATATGAAACGGCAGGGAGGTTTTATACCGGGAATCAGACCGGGCAAACCGACAAGTGATTATCTGACAAAGATATTGAATTATATCATTTTTATCGGTGCGATAGGACTTACTATCGTATGCGTAGTACCTTATTTCTTTAACGGAATCTTCGGTGCGAGCGTATCATTCGGCGGAACAAGCCTTATCATTATTGTAAGTGTTGTTCTCGAAACGATAAAACAGATTGAATCCCAGATGTTAGTTCGGAATTATAAAGGATTCTTAAATGACTAACGCGAAAAGATATTCTAAGGCATCACACCAGAGGGTGTGGTGCCTAAGATTATCTAAATTTCGCGTTGTATTATGGAAAGAAATGGGGAGAAAAGACTATGAAAATTATTATGTTAGGTGCACCCGGTGCAGGAAAAGGTACTCAGGCACAAATGATAGCTGATAAGTATGAAATACCGCATATTTCAACGGGAGATATTTTCCGTGAAAATGTAAAAAACGGCACAGAACTGGGTATGGAAGCTAAGAAATACATGGATCAGGGAGCTCTTGTACCTGATGAATTGACAGTTAAAATCCTTTTGGACAGAGTGGCAAAGGATGACTGTAAGAACGGTTATGTTCTGGATGGTTTTCCGAGAACAATACCGCAAGCGGAAGTTCTGGATAAGGCAATTAAGGAACTTGGCGATAAGATTGATTATGCAATCAATGTAGATGTACCGGACGAGAATATCATCAGGAGAATGTCAGGCAGACGTGCATGTCTTTCCTGCGGTGCAACTTATCATGTAGAGCATATTCCGCCGAAAAAAGAGGGAATCTGCGACAAATGCGGAAAAGAACTGGTACAGCGTGATGACGATAAAGAGGAAACGGTCAAAAACCGTCTTGATGTATATCATAAACAGACACAGCCTTTAATTGATTTTTATACCAAACAGAACATTTTGAAGACAGTTGATGGAACTATGGATATGCAGGATGTATTTAATGCAATCATTGCAATTCTGGGATAAAAGCAGGAAAGGTATGGTTTTGAAATGGCTGTTACGATTAAATCCGCCAGGGAAATAGACTTGATGAGAGAGGCGGGAAGACTTCTGGCTATCGTGCATGATGAGCTTGGTAAAGCAATTCATCCGGGTATGTCTACGAAAGATATTGACAGGCTGGGAGAGGATTTAATAAGAAGTTTTGACTGTGTTCCCAATTTTCTGAATTATAACGGCTATCCGGCATCTATTTGTGTTTCCGTCAATGATGAGGTTGTTCACGGGATTCCCCGTGATGACCGCATTTTAAAAGAGGGAGATATTGTCAGTCTGGATGCCGGACTGATTTATAAAGGATATCATTCGGATGCGGCAAGGACATACGCAGTCGGACAGATCAGTCCGGAAGCGGAAAAGCTTATTACGGTAACGAAGCAGAGTTTTTTTGAAGGGATTAAAATGGCAAAAGCTGGAAATCATCTTTATGATATTTCCAATGCAGTGGATGCCTATGTGACTTCCTACGGTTATGGAATCGTAAAAGCATTGGTGGGACACGGAATCGGAACAAAGCTTCATGAGGATCCCCAAATCCCTAACTTTGCGCAGAAACGGAAAGGCTTACGATTGCAGCCGGGGATGACATTGGCAGTAGAACCGATGATTAATATGGGAACGGGAGACGTAGTCTGGCTGGATGATAAGTGGACCGTCGTGACAGCAGACAACGCTTATTCGGCACATTATGAAAATACGATTTTGATTACCGATGGAGAACCGGAAATCCTGACACTCCCGAAATAACAGCAGGCGACAGGAAATTTGCAGGTTGAGAGAAAGGCATGGTTATTATTATGGTAGGAATGCTTGCCAGCTCTAAAGCAGGACATGACAAAAATGCTGTTTATGTCATAATTAAAGAAGAATCCGAATATATATATCTGGTTGATGGAAAAAGCAGAACATTAGCAAAGCCAAAGAAGAAGAATAAGAAACATATTCAGATTATTAAGAAATATCCGGAGACAGATTTTCCTGAACGGGTAAGAGCAGGAAAAACCGATGATATAGAAATCAGAAAAGTATTGAAACAGTATCAAATGAGCAGAGAACAGGAGGTAGCAAATGTCAAAAGCCGATGTGATTGAAATTGAAGGAACAGTAATTGAAAAGTTACCGAATACAATGTTTCAGGTAGAGTTAGAGAATGGGCATGTCGTACTGGCGCATATAAGCGGTAAGCTTCGTCAGAACTTTATCCGAATCCTGCCCGGCGACAAAGTAACTTTGGAATTGTCTCCTTATGACCTTTCTAAAGGAAGAATTATTTGGCGCGATAAATAAAAAGTGGAAAAAGTGCTTGAATATGGAAATGTTCCATGTTATAATATAAAGCGGTCTTTTTTGAAAGGAGGGTTTAACATGAAAGTTAGATCATCAGTAAAACCGATTTGCGAAAAATGCAAAATCATTAAAAGAAAAGGAAAGATCAGAATTATCTGTGAAAATCCAAAACACAAACAGGTACAAGGTTAATCCCGAATGAAGGGGTTCTTGTCCAACTAATTATGAGCGGCTGCAGTATCATTTCATAACAAATGATACTGATTATAATAGATGGAAGAGCCTAGAGGTGATTACTTTTTGATACCAAATGTTTGGAAAAGTCGGACGTAGTTCGGCCGGGCAGGTATCTGCCCCAATCAATTAAGTAATAAGGCGAACAAGTTCGCCTGCAAGTTTGCTTCGCAAACTCGCGTGGAATTTCAAGTATGAAATGGAGGAAACGTAAATGGCTCGTATTGCAGGTGTCGATTTACCAAGAGAAAAGCGTGTAGAAATTGGTTTAACTTACATCTATGGAATCGGAAGAGTAAGTTCAAACAAAATTTTGGCAGCAGCAAATGTTAATCCGGACACTCGTGTCAGAGAATTGACAGATGATGAAGTAAAAAGAATTGCTGAAGTAATTGATAAGGAATATATGGTAGAAGGTGATTTAAGAAGAGAAGTTGCCTTAAATATCAAGAGACTTCAGGAAATCGGATGCTACAGAGGAATCCGTCACAGAAAAGGACTTCCGGTTCGTGGTCAGAAAACAAAGACCAATGCAAGAACAAGAAAAGGTCCGAAGCGTACAGTTGCAAATAAGAAGAAATAATTTTATGAGAAAGTAGGTTAGTTTATTATGGCTAAAAAAGTTGCGAAAAAAGTAACAAAAAAGCGTGTAAAGAAAAACGTTGAACATGGACAGGCACATATTCAGTCTTCATTTAACAACACAATCGTTACCCTGACAGACAATGAGGGTAATGCTTTGAGCTGGGCAAGTGCCGGCGGTCTTGGTTTTAGAGGTTCAAGGAAATCTACTCCATATGCAGCACAGATGGCGGCTGAAACAGCTACCAAAGCTGCTTTAGTGCATGGTTTAAAAACAGTTGACGTTATGGTAAAAGGACCGGGTTCAGGTCGTGAAGCAGCTATTCGTGCTCTTCAGGCATGCGGTCTGGAAGTAACAAGTATCCGTGATGTAACTCCTGTACCTCATAATGGATGCCGTCCGCCTAAGCGTCGCCGCGTTTAGTACAAAAAACTCGTTGGAAGAAAGTGCCGCTTGACGGTATTGTAAACAACAAATTCTGTCGGCAGGGCAGAATTTTGCAGAGAGGCAGAACCTCTCAGAAAGGAGCCGAAAATGGCAGTAAACAGAGTTCCTGTATTGAAAAGATGCAGATCCCTTGATTTAGATCCTACTTATTTAGGATATGATAAGAAATCTAACAGAACATCAGCAAGAGCTGGTAAGAAAGTCAGCGAATATGGTCTTCAGTTAAGAGAAAAACAGAAAGCTAAATTTATCTATGGTGTATTAGAGAAACCTTTCAGAAACTACTACAAGAAAGCAGAAAGAATGAAAGGTATGACCGGTGAGAACTTAATGGTTATGTTGGAGAGCAGACTGGACAGTGTTGTTTTCAGAATGGGCTTTGCCAGAACCAGAAGAGAGGCAAGACAGGTTGTTGGACACAAACATTTCCTCGTAAATGGAAAGCCTGTTCAGATTCCGTCTTATCAGATTAAAGCCGGTGATGTAATTGAAGTAAGAGAAAAAGCAAAATCTTTACAGAGATATAAAGATATCCTTGAGGTAACAGGCGGAAGATTAGTTCCGGAGTGGATGGAAGTTGACCAGGAAGCGTTCAAAGGAACGATAAAATATCTTCCGACAAGAGAAATGATTGATGTTCCTGTAGATGAAATGCTTATCGTCGAGTTGTATTCTAAGTAAAAGGTGAAAAGAAGTTCTAATGCTCATGCCAGGTGGCATTTCGCAAAGAACCTCTATGTTTCACCTCGAGGTAGCGTAAGAGGATAGTGTTATTCGTAAAGGAGGGTATTGGCATTGTTTGATTTTGAAAGACCAAATATTGAGGTTGTAGAAATCTCTGAAGACAAAAAGTACGGTAAATTCGTAGTAGAACCACTGGAGAGAGGTTACGGTATTACCCTTGGTAACTCTTTGAGAAGGATTATGCTTTCGTCTTTACCGGGTGCGGCTGTAAGTCAGGTCAAAATCGAAGGCGTTTTACATGAGTTCAGCTCTATTCCGGGCGTAAAAGAAGATGTTACGGAAATCATCATGAATATCAAGAGCCTTGCAATTAAAAACAACAGTGAAACAAATGAGCCCAAGACGGCATACATTGAGTATGAGGGCGAAGGTGTTGTAAGAGCAGGGGATATTCAGGTTTCATCCGATGTCGAGATTTTAAATCCTGAACTGCCTATTGCTACACTGAGCGGCAAAGATACGAAATTGTATATGGAATTAACCATTACAAAAGGCAGAGGATATGTAAGTTCCGAGAAGAATAAAGGCGATGATTTGCCAATCGGCGTCATTGCAGTGGATTCTATTTACACGCCTGTAGAAAGAGTGAATGTAACGATTGAGAATACCCGTGTAGGTCAGATTACGGATTTTGATAAGCTGACTCTTGATGTTCATACGAATGGAACATTAGTTCCTGACGAAGCAGTTAGTTTAGCTGCGAAAGTACTTAGTGAACACTTAAGCCTTTTCATTGATTTATCTGAGAATGCCAAGACTGCGGAAGTCATGGTTGAAAAAGAGGACGATGAGAAAGAAAAGGTATTGGAAATGAGCATTGATGAACTTGAATTATCTGTTCGTTCCTATAACTGCCTGAAGAGAGCCGGAATCAATACCGTAGAGGAATTAACGAATAAGACCTCTGAGGATATGATGAAAGTTCGTAACTTAGGACGTAAGTCTTTGGAAGAAGTATTAGCAAAATTAAAAGAATTAGGACTTCAGCTTAACCCAAGCGATGAAGCTTAATCCTATAATTCATGTAACAAAAGCTTGGCACAATGAGGTAAGTCCGAAGAGCGCACATGTGCCTGCTCATGAATGGAACTGTTAACTGCACTTGACAAGTAAGTCCAAAAGAGCGTTGCCGGGTGTACCATAAAATGAGAATGGAGAATTATCATGGCAAAGTACAGAAAACTTGGCAGAACATCCAGCCAGAGAAAAGCATTACTTAGAAATCAGGTAACAAATCTTCTTTATCACGGAAAGATTGTTACAACAGAAGCAAGAGCAAAGGAAGTTCGTAAGTTCGTAGAACCCTTAATCGCTTTAGCTGTAAAGGAAAAAGACAACTATGAAACCGTCAAAGTAACGGCAAAAGTGCCGAAAAAAGATAAAGACGGCAAGAGAGTGAAAGAGGTTGTAGACGGTAAGAAAGTTACGGTATATGACACAGTGGAAAAGGAAATCAAGAAAGATTTACCGTCCAGACTTCATGCAAGAAGACAGATGTTAAGAGTTTTATATCCGGTAACTGAAGTTCCTACAACAGCAGCAGGACGTAAGAAAGGTACCAAAGAAGTTGATTTGGTTGCAAAACTTTTTGATGAGTACGGTCCTAAATACGCAAGCCGTCAGGGTGGTTATACAAGAATCGTTAAAATCGGTCCCCGTAAAGGTGATGCGGCAATGGAAGTTGTGTTAGAACTCGTCTAAGCTTGTGGAATGAGAAATGAATAAGTAATGATAAAAGAGTAGAATATACGAGAGTGTATTCTACTTTTTTGGTAGAAATAGATAAAACGAGGAAACCATTTTTGTGAAAATGGTTTCTTGTGGCATTTTGTGGATAATGATATAATAATGGAAACCGAAAATGAAAGATTGGTTTCCGCTGATAGACATTGCAGCGGTAGGAAAGACAGGGAATTCAAATGAGTTTGAAAGAGACAATTTTAGAAGGTGCGGTACAGATTTTTAATCAAAAGGGATTAAAGTTTACAATGAATGATATCGCCGTATCTCTGAAAATAAGTAAAAAGACGATTTATACGGTATTTAAAGATAAAGAAGAACTGTTTCTGGCTATGGTAGATTATTTATTTGATTCTATTAAAGAAAGCGAAGAAGCGGTTGTAAAAAATCAGGAGCTGACTACGGTGGAAAAAGTCAGGACGATTCTCGGCGTGCTTCCGGAAAGCTACAAGGATATTGATTTTCGTCAGTTATATCTGTTAAAAGAGAAATATCCGAAGATATATAAGCAGGTGGAACTGCGGTTGGAAACAGGATGGGAAGCAACAATAGGGCTGATTGAGCAGGGAATTGCCGAGGGAAGCATTCGTCCGGTAAAGATACCGATTCTCAAATTGATGATGGAGTCGGCGTTAGAGCAGTTTTTCCAGAGAGATGTTCTGATTCGGAATCAGATTCCTTATCAGGAGGCGCTTAATGAGGTAGTCAGCATTCTGGTGGATGGCATTACCAAAGGGTGAAAAATGAAAACTGAAAGCGGGGAAGAGAGCAGATGGCGGTACAGAGGGTATATTTAAATAATAACTGGGGTTTTACGGAAAAGTACAGCGAGGAATTGATGCGGTTAGATTATGATGAGAGCGGACTGGAAAAGGTTCGTTTGCCGCACACCTGTAAAGAAACGCCGTTTCACTACTTTGACGAACATATTTACCAGATGGTAAGCGGATATCGCAAAGTATTGACAGTGCCGGAAGAGTGGAGAGGAAAGAAACTTCTTCTCACGATTGACGGTGCGGCGCATGAGAGCGAAGTATTTGTAAACGGAGAGAAAGTCGGAGAGCATCACTGCGGTTATACGGCATTTTCTATGGATATTAGTGAAAAACTGAATTATGGCGAGCAGAATATACTTGTTGTCAAAGTGGACAGCAGAGAAACTGCCAATATCCCGCCATTCGGATACGTAGTGGATTATATGACTTACGGCGGTATTTACCGCGATGTTTATCTGGATATAAAGAACGAGCATTATTTACAGGATGTTTTTGTCACCACAAAGATACCTCGTGCCAATGAGGTGCGGACAACGGACAGAGGAAAGGTCACTTCGCAGATTACGCTGAATGCGTGTACAAAAGGGCTTTCCGTCAGACAGTCGATTAAGAAGAAAGAAGATGACGTATACAGGCAGTTGGGAGAATGCTTTGTACAATCAGATAAAATTACGATGGAATATAAATTCAAAAACGTCATGCTTTGGGATGTGGAACATCCGGAATTATACGATTTAAAAACAGAGCTGTTGTCAGACGGTGTTGTACAAGACGAAAAGATAGTCACATTCGGTTTCCGCAGGGCAGAGTTTCGTGCAAACGGCTTTTATCTGAATGACAGAAAGATTAAACTGCGCGGCTTAAACCGCCATCAAAGCTATCCCTATGTGGGATATGCGATGCCTAAGTCCATGCAGAGGCGCGATGCGGATATTTTAAAGAATGAATTGGGACTTAACGCGGTCAGAACGTCTCATTATCCGCAGTCACATTATTTTCTGGACAGATGCGATGAAATCGGGCTTTTGGTATTTACGGAAATGCCGGGATGGCAGCATATTGGGGACGAATACTGGAAAGCACAGGCAGTAGAAAATGTACGGGATATGGTATTGCAGTACCGAAACCATACTTCTATTATCCTTTGGGGTGTGCGGATTAACGAATCCCAAGATGATGATGAATTTTATCAAAGAACTAACGCTGTGGCGCATGAACTCGATCCGTCAAGGGCGACAGGAGGCGTCAGAGCACATAAAAAGAGTTCTCTTTTAGAGGATGTGTATACTTACAATGATTTTCTGCATGACGGAAAGGCAAAAGGATGTGATAAGAAAGCTGACGTTACCTCAGATATACGAAAAGCATATTTAATCAGCGAGTACAATGGGCATATGTATCCCTCAAAATCCTATGACTGGGAAGAACACAGAGCAGAACATGCATTACGCCATGCCAATGTATTAGACGCTGTCGCAGGAGAAGATGATATTGCAGGCAGTTTCGGCTGGTGTATGTTTGACTACAATACACATAAAGACTTCGGAAGCGGGGACAGAATCTGCTATCACGGCGTTATGGATATGTTCCGGAATCCGAAGCTTGCCGCTGATATCTATGCCTGTGAGCAGGAGGAAATTCCGGTACTTTCCCTGACGTCCTCTATGGATATCGGAGAGCATCCCGGCTGCAACAGAGGAAACACCTATATTTTAACCAATGCAGACAGCGTCAGAATGTATAAAAATGATAGGTTCATCAAAGAATATACGAAAGAAAATTCTCCGTATAAAAATTTGAGGCACGGACCAATCCTGATTGATGATTTTATCGGGGATGCGATTGAAAAAAACGAAGATTTTGCACCGGCGCAGGCGAAAGGCATTAAAGATGCACTAAATGCCACAGCAAGATACGGTCTGTCTAATCTGCCGAAATCAGTGTATCTGACTGCCATTAAGATGATGATGGTATATCATATGAAACCGGAAGAAGCTGTGACGCTGTATAACCGTTATATCGGAGACTGGGGAGGCGCTTCTACCTCATACCGTTTTGAAGCGGTAAAAAATGGGGAAGTAGTAAAAACGATGGTAAAAGAGCCTGTCCACACTTTAAAACTCTCCGCGGAAGCCGACCATTATGCACTTGTGGAAGAAAATACATATGATGTAGCGGCAATCAGAATCAGGGTACTGGATGAAAATGATAATCAGGTGAGCTTCTTTCAGGAACCGGTACAGTTTGAGGTACAAGGACCGATAGCCCTGATTGGACCTGAAATTGTTTCCTTACAGGGCGGTATGGGAGGAACTTATATACGGACGCTTGGGGAAGCGGGAGAAGCCTGTATAAAGATACGAACCATGCAGGCGGAAAAGGTTGTGCTTCATTTTACGGTGTCGTAAAAATATAGAAAAGATATAGAATAGGAAAGGAGCACCGCAAAAAATGAGTGAAAAATCAAAAATGATATTCGGCAACCCGATGACAGAGGCAGTCTACCGGAAAGCCGTACAGTCAAAAAAGAAGTACATGAGAAAATTTGGAGATGACACAAATGTCAGTTATCCGGTAAAAATCGAGAAAAATACACATATCGGAGAACAGCTTGGCGTTATGAATGTATTGTTGGGAGATGGCAGCAGAAGTGCCGGGGCAGACGGCGTGTCAGAGTCTTTTGACTCGGAAAAAGGAATTATCGTGGGAAATATCCGTATGGGATTCGGCCATTACCGGATTTCCATGGCGATTGCATCGGCAGCAAACTCAATGGGATATGTTCCGTACTGGATGGATTTAAACTCTTATCCGCAGACAACCTGTACAAAGGTAATCAGTGCGCAGAATGATTTGTATTCCCTTGGTTCACGCCTTTCCGGCAAAAGCAGGCTGTTTAACAGATTCGTATGGGAGCCTATGAACTATGAGGGATTCCGTAAATTAAGCTACAATGCATCCGACCAGAAAAATGCGGAATTGATGGCGGCGGTATACCGGAACGTACCGAAAGATATTCCGGTCGTAGCAACGCATGTCTGGCCTGCACAGGCGGCGGTTCATGCGGGTATGAAACATGTCGTAAATTCAATACCTGACAACTGGCCGATGGCGCTGCATCTCTCGGAGGGCAGTCTGCATACGATACAGACGCATTATGCTTATCAGGGATATCGTATTTTAAACGGAATGCAGGGAAAAGACGTATTAGAGCCGATGCCGGATGGTGCTCTTGTTTATACGGGGCACTATATTGACCATGAACTTGTGTCAAATATAGAGAGCGACTGCGCAAAGAGAATGAACAGGAAAAAAGAAGGAAAACCGATACGTTTTCTGTTAACAATCGGCGGCGCAGGCGCACAAAAGGAAATTTTTGCAGCGATTATTAAGTATCTTATGCCGCTTATCCGTGAAAAGAAAGCAGCGCTCTATGTCAATGTAGGCGATTACCGGAATGTCTGGGAGGAACTTGTAAAAGAAATTTCCGGGTTAAGCGCACTTTCTACAGAGCACTTTAATAAATGGAAAGAAACGGAGAAGTTTGCGGAGGAGGCAATAGACGGAAATGTGGAGGGCGTTCACGCATTCTGGCATGAAAACATATTTGAAGCGGTCTACTGTACGAATCTGCTTATGAGAAGCTGTGATGTGCTGGTAACAAAGCCGAGCGAACTTGCATTTTATCCGGTGCCGAAGCTGTTTATTAAGAGAGTCGGCGGGCATGAACAGTGGGGAGCAATCCACTCTGCGGAAATCGGAGACGGCACGTTAGAGTGCAGGGATATACCGCATACACTGCAAATGATAAAGCTTTTTATAGGGAAAAGTCATTTGCTGGATGATATGTGTAACTGTATTATCGAAAATAAAAAAGCAGGGATTTATGATGGCGCCTATAAAGTAGTGGAACTTGCGATGGCACAGAAAAATAAGAATAAAAAGCAGTAAAACGAGGGATGGAAAGGGAAAGGTGAGTTTATGAAATTAACGGCAAGAGAAAAAGTTTCATATGGTCTGGGAGCGGTCGGAAAAGACATGGTATATATGCTTTCGGCAACTTATGCTTTGTATTATTATCAGGATGTTTTGGGTGTGAGTGCGATTGCAATGGGTATTATCTTAATGGCGGCGCGTGTCTTTGACGCTTTTAATGACCCGGTAATGGGTGTTTTAGTGGCAAAGACGAGAACAAAATGGGGCAAATTCCGCCCATGGCTTTTGATTGGTACAATACTTAATGCGTTTGTTTTATACTTTATGTTCGCAGCACCGCCGGCGCTAAATGGAAGCGGTCTTGTGGCTTATGCGGCGATTACTTATATTGTGTGGGGTGTTACCTACACTATGATGGATATTCCTTACTGGTCCATGATTCCGGCGTTTACGGAGGGCGGTAAAGAGCGTGAAAGGCTTACGACACTGGCGCGTTCCTGTGCGGGAGTCGGTTCCGCCATTATAACGGTTATCACAGTACAGAGTGTCAAACTGTTGGGACAGGGGAATGAACGCCAAGGTTTTCAATATTTTGCGCTTGTGATAGCAATTCTCTTTGTTATATTTATTTTATGTACCTGCATTAATATAAAAGAAAAATCTACAGTTGATGTGGATGCGCCTTCCGTGGGACAAATGTTTAAAGCGCTGATTCAGAACGACCAGGCTATGGCTGTCGTTATTACGATTGTGTTGATAAACTGTTCTATTTATATTACGTCGAACCTTGTTATATACTTCTTTAAATATGATTTCGGCGGTGAGAACTGGGAGGCTGCCTATACGATATTCAATATCTTTGGCGGAGCGGTGCAAATTCTCTCCATGATGCTTTTCTTCCCTGCACTGCGGAAGTTTTTCAGCGCGGTAAAAGTATTTTATATCGGTTTTGCCATGGCGGTTATAGGATATATCACATTACTTGTACTTGCTTTTACTAATATGTCCAACGTATATCTGCTGTTCATTCCGGGCTTCTTTATCTTTGCGGCAAATGGTGTGCTAACAGTACTTGTAACGGTATTTCTTGCCAATACTGTAGATTATGGTGAGCTAAAAAACAATCGAAGAGATGAGAGCGTTATTTTCTCCATGCAAACCTTTGTAGTAAAGCTTGCTGCCGGTGTGGCGATACTTGTGGCATCTATTTGTCTGGCAGTGTTTAATTTAAGTGATGATACAAGCGTAGTTGCGACAGCGGCAGTTTCTTCCGTTGTAGGGCTTCGTATGACGATGACAGTCATTCCGATTTTCGGACTTTTGGTTGCAGTATTTTTATTCCATCAAAAGTTTATCCTGACAGAAGAAAAAGTAGAGGAAATTGCAGCGCAGCTTAAAGAAAAAAGAGCGCAGGAAAGATAATGCGGCAGAGGATAGAATTATGATTCAGGAAAATAATCGGTGTTTTGTACTTGAGACGAAGAATACGACATACTGCTTTCGCGTGATGGAGAGCGGGCATCTGGAGCATCTTTATTACGGCAGAAAAATTACGCTGCCGGATGAAAAAGCATGTGAGGCTCTTATGGAAAAGCATGCCTTTCCGCCGGGAAATACGAATATCTATCGCGGCGCGGACGAGCGGGAGTATCGTTCTTTTTCCTTAGAGGATATTAGACTGGAAATGTCATCATACGGAAAAGGGGATATCAGAGAGCCATTCCTTGAGATTACCCACGCAGACGGCAGCTATACTTCGGACTTTGTATTTGATAAAGCGGAAATCACGAAAGGAAAAGAAGAATACCAGACGCTGCCGGGCTCCTATGATGAGAGCGGGGAAGTTGAACATCTTTGCATTATCTTAAAAGACAGAAGTTATCAGCTTGCTCTGGAATTACATTATTATGTTTTTGAGGACTGCGACGTTATCACAAGAAGCGCAAAGCTTATCAACGAGAGTGCGGAAGCAATAACCCTGCGCAGACTGATGAGTATGCAGATAGATTTTGAATTGTCCGGATTTATTTTCACGACATTTAACGGCGCATGGGCAAGGGAGATGAAACGGACGGATGTCAGGCTGCTTTTCGGGAAACATGTAAATGCCTCCTATACAGGAACTTCGTCAAACCGCGCAAATCCGTTTGTGATGCTTGGACGGACTGACACTTCCGAGGATGCGGGAGACTGCTACGGTTTCAACCTGATATACAGCGGCAATCATTATGAGGCTGTAGAAGTAAGCGGATACGGGAAAACAAGATTTGTAACGGGTATCAATCCGCAGTCTTTTGATTTTCTTCTGGAAGCAGGAGAGTGTTTTGAAGCGCCCGAAGCGGTAATGAGCTATTCCCATGAAGGCTATAACGGTATGAGCGGGCATATGCACCGGTTTGTGAGAGAGCATATCATACGCGGTGAATGGAAAAACAAGGTAAGACCTGTTTTATTAAATAGCTGGGAGGCGGCTTATTTTAACATTAATGCGCGTAAACTCTTGAATTTAGCCAAGGCGGGAAAAGAAGCCGGCATAGAACTTTTTGTCATGGATGACGGCTGGTTTGGAACGCGTAATGACGATACACAATCACTCGGAGACTGGGAAGTGAATAAAGAAAAACTGCCTGACGGCGTGGACGGACTTGCCCGGAAAATCAGGGCAATGGGACTGGATTTCGGCATTTGGGTAGAGCCTGAAATGGTGAATGTAAAAAGCCGCCTGTATGAGAAGCATCCCGACTGGGCGCTGCAGATTCCGGGAAAGGCGCATTCCGAGGGAAGAAATCAGAGAATACTCGATTTGACGAGAAAAGACGTACAGGATTACATCATAGAAGAAATGAGCCGCGTCTTTTCCATGGCGGATATTTCTTATGTGAAATGGGATATGAACCGTACTTTTACGGACTATTTTTCCACTTCCCTGCCTGCCGGACGGCAGGGGGAAGTTGCTCACCGGTATGTTTTAGGATTGTACCGCTGTATGAAAGAACTGACAACACGCTTCCCGAAGATTTTATTCGAGGGATGTGCGGCGGGCGGCAATCGCTTTGATTTGGGAATCTTATGCTATTTTCCGCAAATTTGGGCAAGCGATGATACGGACGCCCTATGCCGGGCGGAAATTCAGACAGGATACAGCTACGGTTATCCGATGTCCGTTGTCAGCGCGCATGTATCGTCATGTCCGAATCATCAGACACTCCGGATAACACCCTTAGAAACGCGTTTTTCTGTGGCGGCTTTCGGTATCTGCGGATATGAGTGTAATTTCTGTGATATGAAAAAGGAAGAGTTAGAAGCTGTCAAGGCACAGATTGCCTTATATAAAGAGTGGCGTGAAGTGCTGCAGACGGGAACTTTTTACAGGGGGCGGACTTTTGCGGACAGTGCGCACGGAGCGGAAAGCGTTTTACAGCAGAGTGACGGGAATATCATGGAATGGACCTGCGTGTCAAAAGACAGGAAAAAGGCGGTAGGATTTTTAATGCAGAAGCTTGTGACACCGAATACGCAGTTTGGATTTTACAAGGCGAAAGGGCTTATGCCTGACGTACCGTATCATTTTTATAACCGTTTCTTAAAGTATAATATTAAGGAATTCGGGGATTTGGTGAATACTGTCGCTCCTATCCATATCAAGCAGGACTCTCTGGTACACAACATGGTGTCAAAATTTGTGAAGATGGACGGTGAAACCGAAGATTGTCATGTATACGGGGATGCCCTGATGTATGGCGGTGTGAAATTAAAGCAGAACTTTAGCGGAACCGGATATAATAATGAAGTGAGATATTTTCAGGATTTTGCATCCAGACTTTATTTTATGGAAGCAGAATAGCAAATGCGCTATTCTGCTTCCATTATTTTTTGATACATTTTATATAGTTTGCAGGGATAGCATAGAACGACTCCTGCGACAGCCCCGATTCCTGCCTGCAAAATTTCATAGGGCAGTTTGAGAATGGCATATTCCGGCGTACTGTACACATATGCGCGACCTAGCGTATATCCGATTGTCATAATGACTGCGCCGATGATAACGCCGATAACGGCGCCTGCTTTATGATTTTTCCGAAAAAGTTTGTGTACAAACAATGAGATAACAGCTGCCTGTATGCCGTGCGTTACAAGTGAGACAAACATCGGAGCAGGGTAAAAGAAAAAGTCTCCCAAAAACGAGCCGACACCGCCGACGACACAAGCATAGAACGGGTCTAACAGAATGGCAGCAGTACAGATAGCCACATCGCATAAATATAGATGACCGCCGGGAACCGGAATGCCATAGGAACTCAGGGCAATGTTTAATGCCATAAAGAGTGCGGCAATTGTTAATTTCTTTGTTGCAGTGTCGCTTTTCATAATAATCCTCCTTTATCATATAGGATTCGGCTGTCAGACACCCGAATCCATGTAGGTAATATGTTTTGTTGAAATCATATTAACACGGTATGATATATTTGTAAAAAGGATTATTATGATATCAGTAATTTGTTTTTTTGATTTATATGAGCATATACTTATGATTGTAAATAAAGAATTTTTATGATAGGATTTTGCTATAAATAGGAAAGTGAGGACAGCATATGGCATTGCCGCAGAAGAAAATTTATACGATAGAAGATATTTATGCTCTTCCGAATGGGCAGAGAGCAGAACTGATTGATGGGCAAATGTATATGATGGCGCCGCCAAGTACCGAACACCAAAGGATTGTGTTTTCATTATCCAGAAAAATTGCTGATTATATTGATTCTAAAGGCGGAAGCTGTGAAGTGTTTCCGGCTCCGTTTGCCGTATTTTTAAATAGGGATGAACAGAATTATGTAGAACCGGATATTAGTGTAATATGTAATAAGGATATATTGTCAGAACGTGGTTGTGAGGGAAGTCCTGATTTTATTATAGAGGTGGTTTCTCCCGGCAGCCGAAAAATGGATTATTCTAAAAAAATGACTTTATATTCTGAGTCAAATGTTTTAGAATATTGGATTGTTGACCCTGAAAAGGAGCGTACCACAGTTTATCACTTCGAAGAGGACGACGCGCCTTCTGTCATTCCATTTGCGCATTCGATTCAAGTAGGAATTTACAAGGATTTACAGATTAACATCTG
>CAMWMM010000033.1 GCA_947175285.1 uncultured Lachnospiraceae bacterium | reverse complement strand
TCGTATGGCCGATGGAAATGCTTGGTTGGCTTACAAACAGCTTTTCTTCGGCAGTGGCATCCAACAAGAAGATACGAAAAATTTATCAGGAAAGTTCGAGCATTACGGAGGTTGAAAACCCGGTTGTACTGGATAAGATTCAGGGAAAGATTTGTTTTGACCATGTCGGTTTTCATAAGGCGGATATGTATGAGATTTTACATGATATTTCCTTTACGTTAGAGCCGGGAAAGACGCTTGGCATTATGGGAACGACGGGAGCAGGCAAGACTTCCATCGTGCAGCTTTTACAGCGTATGTATGATGCAACGGACGGCACGATTTCTATAGATGACGTAGATGTCAGAAATCTTTCCTTAGAGCAGTTAAGAACCAGTATCAGCTATGTGATGCAGGATGTCTTTCTGTTTTCCGATACGATTAACGAAAACATCAAACTCGGTAAAAAGGCTACGACAGACTTTAATACGGTGCGGAAAGCATCTACGGACGCGCAGGCGAGCGAATTTATTGAGCGGATGGAAAGAAAATACGACACTGTAATCGGTGAAAGAGGTGTTGGTCTTTCCGGCGGACAAAAACAGAGAATCAGTATCGCAAGGGCGCTTTCCAAAAAAGACCCGATTCTGGTAATGGATGATTCGACTTCTGCGCTGGATATGGAAACGGAGCATTTGATTCAGGAAACATTGGATAAGCTGCGTGATACAACGAAAATCATTATTGCGCACCGTATCAGCGCAGTGCGGAATGCAGATGAAATTCTGGTATTGCAGGACGGTGCGATTGCGGAGAGGGGAACGCATGAGAGCCTGCTTTCCCAAAAAGGCTTATATTATGAGACATATCTTGCCCAATACGGCGATGTGCTGGAAGCAAAGGAGGCGTAGACTATGGCGGTCAATTCATATAAAGATGACGAAACAAGCGTAGAGCGCAGTAAAGTACAGACCCTGAAAAGGCTGTTCACTTATCTGTTTGCCTATAAGTGGCAGATTGTACTGGTACTTTTGATGATGGGATACGGCGTTGTTATCAGCCTTATCAACCCGCTCATTATGGAAGCGGCGATAGACGAACACATTGCGGTTGGCGATACGGTGGGTCTATATCGTTTGCTGCTTGTGGCATTAGTGTTAAATGTTCTGCTTGTTTTTATGATAAAACTCAGAATGTATATTATGGCGAAAGTCTGTAACAGTATTCTTTTGACTATCAGACAGGAATTGTATACTCATATCCAGAAACTGGATTTCCAGTTTTTTGACAGCAGACCGACCGGAAAGATTCTTTCGAGAATTATCGGTGATATTAATTCCTTAAAAGATGTGCTTTCCAACTGCGTTACAACATTGATACCGGATGGTTTTACCGTCATTGCGGTTGTAGTGATTATGATTTATAAAAATCCGAAACTTGCACTTGCTTCGATGCTGACGATTCCTTTTATGGCAGTGGCAATGGTTTGGATTGAGCTAAAGGCGCATCCGCGCTGGCAGACATTCCGGAAGAAATCCGCGAACCTCAATGCATTCGTACATGAGGATATGGCGGGCATCCGCATTATCCAGAGTTTTAATGCGCAGGAAGAGACGAGGGAATCCTTTGACAATCTGGTAGGAGAGCATAGAGGCGCTTTTCTGGATGCAGTAAGAATCAGCGACGCTTTTGGCTCAGTCATTGATTTTTCATGGGGATTGGGCTGCATTTTACTCTATTTTACAGGAATTGTCATACTGGGAGTCGATAAAGTAACGCTGGGTACTTTCATTGCGTTTAGCAGTTACCTGAATATGTTCTGGCATCCGATTCAGAATATCAGTAATTTCTACAATCAGCTTGTGACGAATATTGCAGGTGCGGAGCGTATTTTTGAAATACTGGATACTCCTCCGGCAATCGCAGACGCGGACGGTGTGGAGGAAATGCCGGAAATTACAGGGGAAGTTACTTTTGAGCATGTAACATTCTCCTATGATGAACAGGTCAAAGTGCTGGATGATGTGAATTTTAAAATTAAGCCGGGTGAGACAATTGCTCTGGTTGGGCCGACAGGAGCGGGCAAATCCACAATCGTCAATTTAATCAGCCGTTTCTACGATGTACAGCAGGGTATCGTGCGGATTGACGGTAAGGACGTGAAAAAAGTTTCCATTGAAAGTCTGCGGAAACAGATGGGAATTATGACGCAGGATAACTTTTTGTTTTCCGGCACGATTAAAGAAAATATCCGATACGGAAAACTGGACGCAACCGATGAGGAAATTATTGCAGCCGCAAAAGCGGTCAATGCCCATGATTTTATTATGAAACTGGATAAAGGGTATGATACGGAGCTTTCCGAGCGCGGCGGCGGACTCTCTATCGGGCAGAAACAGCTGCTTGCCTTTGCCAGAACAATGGTATCCATGCCGAAGATTCTGGTTTTGGATGAAGCGACATCCAGTATTGATACGAAGACGGAGCTTTTGGTACAAAGCGGTATTGAACATTTGTTACAGGGCAGGACTTCTTTTGTCATTGCCCACAGATTATCCACGATTCAGCGTGCTGACCGTATTTTTGTTATAGATGACGGGCGGATAGTTGAAGAGGGAAACGCACAGGAATTATTGCAGAAAAAAGGCGCTTATTATCAGCTTTATATGGCACAGTTTTCCGCATAGGGAGGAAAGGCAGCAGGGCATGAAAGAACAGGATAAGGGAAAGTATCAATATCAACTACAGCAGGAAATTGATTTAGACGAGACGGAACAGAAGCTGTTAGAGACTTTTAAAAGAAACCAAAACCACTCTTTAAAAACATTAATCGGTATTTATAAGGGGCATTATCTTGAACTTTTTCTTGCGGTTTTCTTTTTTGCCGTGAAGCATTCTCCTGTATGGGTGCTGCCGATTATAACGGCGAATATCGTGAATATCGCTACGAACAAAGAGGAAAATGCTGCGGGAAAAATAGCGGTTCATGTTGTTATTATGGTTATTCTGATTGCACAGAATGTTTTGAGCAATTATTTTCATACGTTATGCTATGCGCGGGCAATCAGAAATGTGGAGCGTGATTTGAGAAGTTCCCTTGTGCGGAAGCTGCAGCAGTTATCCATTACTTATCATAATGAAATGCAGTCAGGGCGTTTGCAGTCTAAAATTATGCGTGATGTGGAGCAGATAGAGACGCTTTCATCGCAGATTTTTATTACGATATTAAGTATTATTATGAATGTCACAGTTTCTTTCGTTGTCGTTGTTACTAAAAGCCTGACGGTGTTTGCGTTCTTTTTAGCGACCATACCGGTGGCGGTCTGTATCATGGTAACGTTCAGAACCAGAATTAAAAGCTATAATAAAGAGTTCCGGAAAGATATGGAGGAAACATCCGTTCATGTAATGGAAATGATAGAGATGATTCCGGTGACAAGGGCGCATGCATTAGAGGAAAAAGAAATCGGCAAAATGGATAATCATCTTTCTCATGTGGCAAAATCCGGGCTGAGGCTGGATATGGTACAGTCCTACTTTTCCTCTATCAGTTGGACGTCTTTCCAGATTTTCCAGGTGTTGTGTCTTGGTTTTACCGGCTATCTGGCAAGTAAGGGCAGAATCAGCGTAGGAGAAGTTGTGATGTATCAGACCTATTTTGCAACAATCGTCTCACAGGTTTCCAATATTATTACATTACTGCCTACGATTGCCAAAGGATTAGAATCTGTGGATTCTATCGGCGACGTATTACTCTGTCACGATGTGGAGGATTATCATAATAAGAAGAAACTGCCTATGCTGCGGGGAGAAATAACCTTTGAAAATACGGGTTTCCAATATAAAAACGGAGAAGACCCCATATTTACGAACCTGAACCTGAAAGTGCGGGAGGGTGAGACTGTTGCGCTTGTCGGAGAATCCGGAGCGGGCAAGACGACTATTTTAAATATGGTTATCGGATTTTTGCATGCAACGGAAGGGCGAGTGCTGATTGACGGATACGATATGGAGAGCATTCATTTGAAAAATTACCGCTCTCACATAGCGGTTGTTCCGCAGACGCCGATTCTGTTTTCCGGTACGATACGGGAGAACATTACATATGGAAAAGATGATATTTCGGATGAAAAGCTGATGGAAGTCATTCGGGCGGCAAATTTGGAAGAGGTTATCGAGCAGCTGCCGGATGGCGTCGATACGATGGTAATGGAACATGGCAGTAACTTATCGGGCGGACAGCGTCAGAGAGTTTCCATTGCCAGAGCATTTATCAGAGACCCGAAAGTTTTGATTTTGGACGAAGCGACTTCGGCGCTTGACAGTATTGCGGAAGAAAAGATACAGTCTGCAACACAACAGTTGGTAAAGGGCAGGACAACGCTGATTGTTGCGCACAGGCTTTCTACTATCAGAAATGCTGACCATATCGCGGTCATAGGACACGGCGGGTTACTGGAATATGGAACTTATGAGGAATTGATGGAAAAACAGGGTGAATTTTATAAGCTTAGGCAGTTACAAATGTAAACAAATAAAGGCAGATGAACGAAAATGTTCATCTGCCTTTATAGAAATCTGGTTTAATTAAGAATTATCAGTTGTACACTACAGTCCGTTCCTGCTGTGCGATGGCAATGTATGTTTTTCCTGTGTTGAGCTGGATTTCATTTCCGTTGTCATCGTAATATTTTGTAGGCGAGTAATCGGAGGTCTTTTCCCATGTAATATGAATGCCTTTTCCCTGAGTAAAATAATATCCGTCCCCGGAACCTTTTATCTGGAAAGAAAGGTAGCCTTTGGCATCACGCTTTGACCATTTGGTATTTTGGATGATTACATTAGAAAAAGTAAGCTGTTCGCCCGTGCTTCCGTCAATCTGTGCCGTACCGTGAAGGTTCTTGGAATAGAGCCCTGTTTCTGCATTATAGGTTAAGCTGCTTTTGGTGTATGTGAATATGCCCGACAAATCAATGGTATTGCCGGGAAGCGCTCCCTCATACTGTTCCAAAGTGTTTGTGCCTTCCGCAAACTGGAAGTGGGAAGCATTGTAGTATTCCGGTCTGACAGAGAGGGAATAGCCTAAGGAGTTGCATGCTTCGGTGATGCCGCTGCCGCTTATGTATGCGTTGTGGGGAGCCTTTCTGTCAGTAGTACGGAAAAAGGAATTAGAACCGGGCGAAGCTCCGCCGGTGCCGTATTCACTTGTGCCGGACAGGTTATTGATATCCTCTGCGGTGATTCGGTTTTTCATGTAGTAAACTCCGCCGAAATGCACAAGAATAGAATCCCATTCTGTGGCAATGGGGATATAGTAATCGCGGCAGCTTCTGATATTACCAATGCGGTCAAGATTCTGCCAGTCATCAATGATAGCAAGCTGGCGGGAGATTTCCCCTTCTTCCATGACTTCATAGAGAATTTTGGCATTGCCAATTCCGTAGGAAGGCTGTGCAGCTTTGTCAGTGGGCATCATAATAGCGATAGGACGCTGGGATGCCATTGCAGCAGGTATTAATTCGTTGGTGTACACACTGGGTACCTCTCCATCTGCCAAAACTTGTCCGCTTCCGTCAGAAACCGGTGCGAAAAATACGGTCGCTGTGCAGAGTGCGGCAGTGGCGGCAACGGCAGTGAGCCTTTTTAATATGGTTTTTATTTTCATTTCGGATAACTCCTTTCTGATAGTACATGAAGTATAAAATATTGTATGTACATATATCATACCTTTTCAGGGTGCCTTTTTCAATGTATCTTTCAGCATTTAAGGATTTTTTAATAATTGCTCATTATAATAATAGAAAACCATGAATACGGGAGGAAAATTTATGCTGTTACATATATTGCAAAAAGACATGAAAAGAAAAAAAAGCACAAATGTCATATTACTATTGTTCATCATACTGGCAGCCACCTTTTTGGCAGCCAGTGTCAATAATTTGATTACAATTAGCGGCGCGCTGGATTATTATATGGATATTGCCAAAGCTCCTGATTTTCTCTATATCATAAACATGGGTGAAGATACAGCTGAAACACCGGCGGATAAGTTTTTTAAGAATTGCGCTTATGTGTCGGAATATGAGATGCAGGATATGTATACATTGGTTGATGATGCTATTGAAATTACTTACTGTGCCGGAGATTTGGAGAAGCATAGCTATGAAAAGGGGAATCTGGTTATGCTTGCACCGATTCCGGAAAATTTCACCAGGATTTTTGATATGCAGAACGCACCGTTATCGCTGCAATCCGGAGAGATTGCGATTCCGAAGCAGCAGGCGGAATTAAACGGACTTAACATAGGAGATAAATTGAAAATAAGCGCTCCGGAAAGAGATATGGAATTTACAATCGGAGCAATTGCAAAAGATGCGGTTTTTGGCTCGGCAATGATAGGTCCGAAGAGGATTTTTATCGGAAAAGAAGATTATGATTATCTGATGGGAGATGCAGAAAGGTATCATACGCGGCTCTATACTGTTAACTGCTCGGATGTGGAAAGCTTTGAAAAAGAATTTAAGAAAGAGAATCCGGAAATTACCATAGGCATTGATAAACCTACTCTTAAAATGTGCTATTTTTTCAATCTTTTAATGGCGGGGATTATGGTTGTAATCGGTATCTGCCTGATTTTAGTTTCCTTTTTGATTCTGCGGTTTACGATTGTATTCACGCTACAGGAGGACTATAAGGAAATCGGCATCATGAAAGCAATCGGTATCCGGGTCATACGGATTAAAGGAATCTATTTGCTAAAATATTTTGCGATTGCATTAGCCGGTTCGGTAATCGGCATGGGTTTAAGCTTCCCGTTTAGCAGGATTTTGCTTTCTCAGGTAATGGACGACTTTGTTATTCCTGCGGTGGGAAGTAACTTTTTCATTCATTTGCTGTGTGCAGCGCTGATTGTGTTGATGGTACTTCTATTTTGCTATAGCTGTACGGGAAAAATCAAAAAATATACGGCAGTTGAGGCAATCCGAAACGGCGGGAACGGAGAACGCTATCATGCAGGTGCAAAAGTAAAGCTTAATAAGCGGGCAGGCATGCTGCCCTGTTTTATCTTGCCTGTAATGATGTTATAAGTCATATGAGAAGATATTTGATTCTTGCGGTTATTTTCTGCATCGGGACAATGGAGATTTTGCTGCCTTTGACAGCGCTTCATACGTTAAAGGATGACAGCGTTATACGATCTTTCAGCGTGCAGCAGTCCACTTTTCATATTGAAACCGGAGGATTAGAGCAGTATGTGGTAGAAGATGATGATACTCTGCTTCGTAAAGACATAGAGGCAATCAAAACAAAACTTGCTGACAATGGCTCCGCGGCGCAGGTATGGGTGGAAGTGTGGTATATGGTACCCTGTTACGGCAAAAGTGCTGATGAACAGACGGATGCTTATACAATGCAGCAGATCGGAAAAGAAGAGGATGATTATGACGTACTTGAGGGCAGTATTCCTGTTTTGGAAAACGAAGTGATGGTGACAGAAAAAACAGCACAGGATTTAGGGGTTTCCATAGGCGATTATGTACATTATCAGTTTCCGGATGGTGAGAAAGATTTCATTGTTACGGGCATTTACCAGAGTATGATGAATATGGGGTATGGCCTGCGTGTCAGTAAGGATGCACAGATGCCGTATAAGACGTTATCCGGGCTGCTTTCTTTTCAGGTGGAAATAGAGAGTGATTTAAAACCGGAGGCTTTGAAAGCAGAGTTAGAAGATATTTTTCCGGACTATGAGTTTTCAAATGACAGGGAATGGGTGGACAGTATGATAAAGGTGACGGAGCAGATGGATGCTTTGCAGGCATTCATTACCGTGGTGGTGCTTATCATCAATATGCTGATTACCGTCCTGATGGTGAAAACGCTGATTGCAAGGGAGCGGGGAGAAATCGCTATGCTAAAGAGTGTTGGTTTTGCCGACAGGACAATCAGAGGATGGCAGAGTATGAGAATTCTGATTGTATTATTTGCGGCAATTCTGGCAGGAAGTCTGCTCTCGGGAATATTGGATTCGTTTATTATAGGAGCCATTTTTGCCATTATGGGCGCAACCAGTATGCAGTTAGTAAAAAATCCGCTGGAAACTTATCTGCTGTATCCGGCATTGATGCTTGCGGTAACGGGAATAACGGCATATTTGTGCGCAGGAAAGATTAAGAGCGTGGATGTGAAAGAGATTAATACATTAGAATAGTGTGAAGAGAAGTTCTAAGACTCACAGCAGAGGCTGATTTCGTAAAGTCAGCATAGCTGACTTAGAACTTCTAAAGCTTCACACCAAAAGGAGGAAAATGACAATGAATCAATTGGAAGTAAAAGACTTATGTAAGACGTATATCGTAAATAAAAGGCAGAATAATGTACTGCGGAATGTAAATCTGACGGTGAAAGAGGGAGAGATGGTTGCCGTTATGGGACCGTCAGGTTCCGGAAAATCAACGCTTTTGTATACGGTCAGCGGTATGGACAGTGTAACTGCTGGCAGGGTTAATTTTTTCGGACAGGAATTAGACAGCCTGTCTCCAAAGGAAATGAGCCGGGTGCGCCTGACGCAGATGGGATTTATTTTCCAGCAGATGTATCTGTTAAAAAATCTGACTATTTATGATAATATTATTCTACCGGCTTATCAGGCAAACGAGGGCAGGAATAAACGGAGTCGGGCACAGATAAATGAAAAAGCAAAAGAACTGATGCGGAAACTGAATATTATCAAGATTGCGGATAATGACGTGACCGAGGTTTCCGGCGGTGAACTGCAGCGCGCCTGTATCTGCCGGAGCCTGATTAATAATCCGAAAATGGTTTTTGCCGATGAACCGACAGGCGCGTTAAACCAGCAGAATTCCAAAGAGGTTATGCGGGAACTGAACAGAATTAATGGAGAGGGTACGACGATTATGTTAGTAACCCATGACAGTAAGGTGGCGGCAAAGAGCGACAGGGTGCTTTATATAGAGGACGGCAATATAAAAGGCGAAATGACGCTCGGTAAATTTAAGGAAGAGAGCGAAACAAGGGAAAGAGAGAGGAAACTTACCGGATGGCTTTTGGAGATGGGATGGTAACGGATATTCTTTTAATAGAGGATAATGCCGAATTGGCAAATTTGATAGCTGATTTTTTGAAACGGGACGGCTATCGGACAGAAACGAAAGAAAGTGCGGAGGAAGCGCTGCACTTTCTGGAAAGTCATAGGGTGAAATTGATTTTATTGGATATTATGCTGCCGGGAATGGATGGATTCGGGTTTTGCGCCAGCGTCCGGAAAAACAGCAATGTTCCGATTATTATCATAAGCGCGCGTGTGGAGAAAGAGGATAAGCTGAATGGGTTTGCCCAGGGGGCGGATGATTATATAGAAAAACCGGTTGATATTGATATTTTGTCAATGAAAATCAGCGCGCTTATGCGGCGCAACTATGATTTAAAAAAGGAGAATACCTTGTTACTATCTGGTGCACTTTCTATCGATAAGGAAGCAAAACGTGTATTTTTACACGAAAAAGAGTTAACAATGACAGGGAAAGAGTATGAGCTGCTTCTTTTGCTGGTAGAGAATCAGGGCAGAACACTCAGTAAAGAATATCTGTTCAATCAAATCTGGGGCGTGGACAGCTTCAGTGAGAATCAGACGCTTACCGTACATATCAAAATGCTGCGGGATAAGATTGAAGAAAGTCCGGGCAGACCGGAAAGAATAAAAACGGTATGGGGCGTGGGTTACAGATATGAAGAAAATTAATCTGATGATTGCCGGTGTTCTGGCGTTTTATATGGTACTGTTGATTGCAGCGTATCTGCTATGGCAAAAACAGGGTGCGGAATACGGAAGAGAATATTTAGTGGAGGTCAATAGACTCATGAGAGGCATGGAAGAAAAAGAACAGTTTTCCATGCCTGATTTACATGAAATGGAATATATTGAAGCGGTTTCTTGTTTGAGCGCCGCGGATGCGGGTAATACGCAAAAGACAGAAGAATTTTTTTATCATAGAAACGGTTATGAAACGCATGTAGAGCCGCTTATGGCAGACGGAAAAGTTCTGGGATTTGTACGGTTTGATTACCGGAATACACAGAATGCGCCGGAGTGGGTATTATTTTTCTGCGGATTGCTTATTGTTTCGGCAACCTTCACATTGACTGTGCTGGTCTATATAAAAAATAAAGTACTGAAGCCGTTTTCGACTTTAAGCAACGTGCCTTATGAATTGTCCAAAGGGCATTTGCAGCCAGAAATAGAAGAAAATAAAAACCGCTTTTTCGGGAAATTTATGTGGGGAGTCGCCATGCTTAGTGACAACCTGAAAGCGGCACAGAGAAAAACATTAAAACTGGAAAAAGAAAAGAAAATGCTTCTGTTATCCATTTCTCATGATATCAAGACCCCGTTAAACAGTATCAAGCTGTATGCAAAGGCTTTGGAAGAAGATTTGTACGATACACAGGAAAAAAGGCGGGATGCGCTCCGGAAAATAGAAAGCCTGTCGGTAGAAATAGAGAATTTTGTGGGAGAAATCATCAGGACGTCAAGCGAGGAAATACTTGCAATTGATGTGGAGGATTCGGAATTTTACCTAAAAGACTTAGTAGAAATGATAAAGGGGTACTATGAGCCGAAATGCCGGTTAATCATGACGGAATTTCACATCGGCGGATATGAGGACAGGCTGATGAAAGGTGATAAGGACAGAGCTTTTGAGGTAGTGGAAAATATCATGGAAAATGCGTTTAAGTATGGAGACGGTAAGTTGATTGAGATTAGTTTCTATGAGGAGGATTACTGCAAGCTTATCCGGATAAAAAATACGGGAGAGCCCGTGAAACCGGAGGAAATGCCGCATCTTTTTGACAGCTTTTACCGGGGAAGTAACGTAAATGCGCAGGAGGGGAACGGTCTAGGTCTTTATATTTGCCGTGAGATTATGCAGAAAATGGGCGGGGAAATTTTTGCCGAGAGAAAAGAAGACGGAATGAGCTTCCAGCTTGTATTTCCGATGTAGACATCTTTAAAAATACTGAAATATATGGTTGACATATGACTACCTATGAGATATACTTGTGGCATAAAAGGTAGTCAGTTGTCAACCGTTTTGTTTTATAGAATAGGACTCAAAAATCAAAAGATACATAAAAAAGAGAAAGCGGGGAGTAGAATAATGATTAAGCTGTCGGAGGCGGAATGGAAAGTGATGAATCTGCTGTGGGAGAGTGCGCCCAGAACAATGATGCAGATTACGAATCATTTTAAGGGAACGACGGGATGGACGAAGCACACCGTTATGACTTTCCTGCGCCGGATGGAGGAAAAGGGCGCGGTACATTATGAAGAGGGAGACCGTGCGAAACTCTACTATCCGGATATTGAGAAATCAGAGGCGGTACTGCAGGAAACAGAGGAGTTTCTGGACAAGGTATTTGGCGGACATCTGGGTTTAATGCTCAATACAATGGTAGAGAAAAAAGCGTTGTCCAAAGATGAAATTGCGGAACTGCATGCCATCTTGAAAAAAGCAGAGGAGGAGAGCCTATGAGAGATATTGTTATTACATCATCTGTACTGATAACGGCAGTTTTACTCATACGTTTTCTGGCGCGGGGAAAAATAAGCCCGATTCTGCAATATGCGCTCTGGCTTCCGGTGGCTCTGCGCCTGATGATTCCTATACCTCTTTGGAACAGCAGCATCAGTATCTTAAATTTTCTGCCGGAGAGCCTGATGTGGGAAAACAGCAATGTGGACAATGATATGGCAGTCGCTGATGTTTCGGACAGCGGCGCAGGCATACAGGCAGACAATATGGCAGGCGGTAGTATGCCAACCGGCGGCAATGCGGCAGCAGGCGGCACGACGGCAGGCACCGTGGCGGTTTTCATACCGGAAAATACAGGAAATGCAGAGAACGCTGAGTCTGATACAACGGCATTTTCGCTGAACGGACAGCGCTCTGGGAGCATAGCGGTTGACGGCAGTACAGTCCTGACCGTTATCTGGCTTGCCGGAATCGTTTGTGTCGGCGGTTATATGGTTTTTTACCAGATAAAATGGAAGAAATATCTGCGGGAAAATGCCAGACCGTTAAAGGGCAGGAAAAAATACCGTAATAAGCTTTCTGTCTATACCGTAAAAGGATTGCCTTCCCCCTGCTTGTGCGGACGGAGAATTTATCTGACTAAGGAAATGGCGTCGGATGAAAGAAGGCTTGAACATATTCTGATGCACGAATATTGTCATTACAGACATTTTGATTCTGTGTGGGTGATTGTCAGATGTATCTTAACGGCGGTTTACTGGTTTCATCCCCTTGTATGGGCGGCGGCATATCTGTCAAAGCAGGACAGTGAGCTTGCCTGTGATGAAGCAGCTCTCAGGCTGCTTGGCGAAGAAGAGCGGATTGCCTATGGAAAGACCCTGCTTGTATTGATTGCAGAAGAACCATACGGAAGAAACCGAATTGGGATTGCCTCGACGATGAGCGGCGGAGAAAAGGGCATCCGGGAGCGGATTTTCAGAATTGCAAAGAAGCGTACTTATTTAGCAGTATTGACCGGAATAGTCATTATTGTGGCGGCAGTGTTGGTTGCAGTTACTTTTTCCGGGAAAAGGGAAAATGAGGTATTAGATAATATAGAAGAAATGCAGGACAGCATGGAGCGTCTTGAAGCGGAACAGGCTGAGGAAGAGGCGTTGAATGCACTGCAGACAGAAATGGAAGCACAAAATGCACTGATAGAAGAACTGGAAAAGCAAAAAGTTGCGGAGAGTGAAGCGCTCAAGGCTGAAGTACTCTATACCGGCTCTGAGGCAGTATTGGAAAAGCTTGCTTCTTATGATGAAAGAATCGGTCTTGTCGGTTCCACTACCGGAATTACGGGTGCAAAGAATCCCTCCGATTATATACAGGCATATTACCAAAACGGAGAAGAGGTTTTAGAGGAAGATGTTTATCTGTTAGAGAGGAGAAAAGGCGCGGACGATACCGATATTAAAATTTATGGCATGTATACAAAAGAGTTTGGATTTAGGGGAATCAAAATCTTGGTCGGCAGTGACGTAAATAACTTTGATGAACCTTGGATGTTGGCTTATCCACATGGAATGGAAGAAAATACGGCGCTCTATGCATTAGCGGAGGATGGAATGCCAAGAACTTTCGTCTTTAAGGAGATAGTTGTAAATACCTCTTCTTTGGAGCGTTGGAATCTCTATCTGTGTGACCGCTATGATACGGGAACGATTGTCATGTCCACATTGGATACAGAAGAAATTATGAAACAGATACAGAAGCGGATAAGTTTTGAAATCATTCCTGACGATTGTAAAATTGATGTTTATGATAATGGGAAAAAAGTCGGTTCGATAGAGATTGCGGCATCCGTATCTTCAATGGAAAAGATAAAAGAAGTTGTTTGTGATGGTACAGCGATAGCATATTCTCTTGGTAAAAATGAGGAAGAAATCAGACTGTTTACCCGAATCGGCTTAAAGAAAGATGAATCGGATGATATTTGGTATCGAAGGTTAAGTTTATTAAGTTTTACGATAACATGCGGAAGTTTCGGGGAAAGGAATTTGCAGTTAGGAGAGGTTTCCGTAGATGAACAGTATGTTTCCGGTGGCGATATCAGACGAGACGGACTAACGATTGATGAATGGATAGAGATATCGGAAGAGGTGGCAGATACCTTCCAGAGTACAGATATTCTGGCAGAGGCTTTCCAGAGTCCGGAGGGTTATACAGGCACGACAATACAATATCAGAATCCCTGTCCAGCAGCTACAAGAATATCGGATACATTTGGTGTGCGGACGCATCCGATGACAAAGGAGATAATAACGCATGCAGGTATTGATTTAGCGGCGGCGGAAGGTTCGGATGTGCTGGCTGCGGCAGACGGCGCTGTCATATCGGTTGGATTTAATTATACGGACGGAAATTATGTCATGTTGTTTCATGGAGACAGTGAATGTACTTACTATGCTGCCTGTCAGGAAATTCTTGTATCAGAGGGGGATAAGGTGAGCGCCGGAGATAAGATTGCAACTGTAGGAAGCACGGGACGCTCCACCGGACCGCATCTGCATTTTTCATTGAGCAGGAACGGGGTGCCTGAAGAACCTGTCTTTATGGGAATTGAAGAATATGAATAAATCGAGTGCGCAACGTATGTATACGTTTGCACTCGATTTTTAACTTGTCATATTAGCTAAATAAAAAAGTGTAAAGGAGGCTGTTGGTTTTGTCAGGCTGTCTTTTTTTCGAGTTCTTCTATCCGCTTTTCAAGCTGATCGATTTTCTTTATTAACAAGCTGATTGTATCCTTTTCTAATTTACAGGCATTGATTTCATGTTGCATTGATTCCAAACGGGCTTCTATTTTGTCAAAACGCTTGTTTGTCCGTTCTTCTACACGTCCCATTTCTTCTAATATGGCATTGAGCATCATTTTGATTTCATCATCCATATACATGTACCTCCTGTACAAATAAGTATATCACAGTCAAAGTGTAAAGTCTATTCAATTATCAAGGTTGATCTTGGACAGAACAATCTTTTTTTAACTTTTAATAAAAAATTTGAAATGTAACACTTTTGTAACAGATATGATGCAAAAATGATGCAATGATGGTTTATGATGTAGGTAGAAAAGCATCAGGGAGGCATTTCAAATGAAGTCAAAAAACACATTAAATAAGGAAAAACTCAGCATATTTATCCTTTGCAGTATACTGTTCCTATCCGCCTGCGGGGCATCGGATGAGCCACAGCCATATGAGGAGAACGGGATTTCCATAGAAGAGCCGGAAGAGGAAAACTCCTTCAAAGAAGAAACAGAACCTGCACAGGAACCCGAAGCCGTAAGCGAAGAAGCCGAAGAGTGGAAGGATTATTTTCATGTAAGTGCGGATAAATTACAGGGGAATATTCTGGGGTATAGCCTGCTTAGATTCTCACCCGATCCGGAAAGCAGCATGGAGTACAAGCAGGATAGAGCGTATCTGTTGGATGAAGATATGGTCGGCAAAGGAATCTATATTTCGGATTATATGTGTGAGACTGAGGTATTTCTTGGGAATATCTTAAAAGATGTTGTGACAAATCATGGAGCGGTCAGTGACAAAAACAGAGCGTACTTCACGGAGTATGCGCTGCAGCAGTTAGCGGATACAAACTGGGAATTATTAGATACAGAGTGGGAACCTGACATGTATATCTATGACAGATATTACGATATGAATCCTGTATCCGGAGGAGGCGGATATCGGTTTTTTTATTACTTTTATCCGAATCAGGAAGAAATAAGGAAAGAGGAGACGGAAGAAGAGACAAACATAGTAGGTATTACACTCTGCGTTGATGGCGGCGGAATGATTTGTGAAATAAAGACAGATATCAGTGTAGAACCGGCGAGATTCGGCAGAATCGAAGAGGGGATTTTGCCGAATGGATTGTTTGATGATGATACTTACGAGCAGGTAATTAAGGATGGCAGTCCCTGCCATGAGGATATGGTGTGGAATTTTGAAACGTATTTCAGAAGGTTTATGTATTCTGATAAGGTTTATGAACAGGAGAATGAGGGGCTGCTTAAATCCGGATATGTCTGCGCTAGTGCGGAAAGTGTGGCGGATATTTTCCTTCATGTGATGGAAAACAGAGGAGCGGATGTGGAGAAATACGAGGAATGGTTTGAATATGATTTCTCGGATTTTGCAGGTGCGGACTGGGAATCGCTGGGAGAGGATTGGATTGTGGATGAGGAATATGACTGCTTTTTTATAGACCTCATCTCTATCGGATGGGCAGGATTCCAGATTTATTTCTATCCGGATTTTCAGAACATGGGAGTGGATACGGCGAAAGCAGTCGTGATAGACTGTAACGTCGGCATTTCTGATGGTCTGATTGGTTATATTGATATAGACTTTTTTCCGATAAGGGAGGAAGAATATCAGGCAGTCAGGCAGAAGCAGGCAGAGAGCAGGCTTCTGCTGGTGGAAAAAGGAAATGTCTTATCCGGAACCACAGAGGCAGCAATCCCTGTACTTGACAGGAAAGTGGAGTATATGCTGATTAGTGAGTTTGATCCTGACAGCGTAGCTGTGGAGCATAGCAGCAGGGAAGTGAAAGAAGAGATATGGGGATTTTCGGATGCGGCGGAAATAGGTGATTATATAGGGCAAAAGTTCCTGAAGGATTTTGATGAGGACAATGCAGACAAGGGGGAAATATATGAGCTTCTCAAAGATAAAGATGAACGATACAGTGTTCCGTATTCCACGTACTATTATATAGAAGATGGATGGAAAGCGGATAATAAATATGACTGTTACTATGTAAAGTCCAATGAGGCAGAGGGGTGTATGCACCTGCAATATTACTTTTATCCTGAACAGTTCGATGGAGAGCAGACAGGAAAAACGCTTGTGTTCGATGTGTATCTCTCGGAAGCGGGAATTGAGGACATAGAGGTAAGCCAGTTTTGGATAGACTATGCAATTATGAAGGGCTACTGTAGCATGGAAGATCTTGGGGAGATGGATTATTATCTGTTTTGTCATACGGATTTAAGTAAAGGCGCAACAGGATTGGAGGCAAAGCCCTCTATTATCAGTAACGATACGCAGACAATTGAAGAGGCAAAGGAACTCTATCAAAAGTTTAAAGAACAGCTTCCGCTGGAAGATGACAGCGATGAGGATGAGAGAACCGAAGTGCTGTATATTTCGCCGGATTGCAAGTGGGTTACAACAGAAAAGTGGAGTGAATTTCAATTGGTAAATACTGTGACGTTGTTCTTTCAAAAAGAAAAAGTGAGGGAAAAGACAGGCAGGAATACAGAAGGGCTCGCTGAAATTTTGATCGTAAAAGATGGAGATACCTACAAGGAGGCAGATGAACAGTATTATAAGAGATTATCGGAACTGGAAAAAGAAATGAGAAGTGAAGGATACTTTATATTGATGAAAACAAATTCAGAGGATGATTTGATTGCGGGAAGTAAAGATGATTTTTGTCTGCTCACGATTAAGAGAATAGAGGATGGGGAAGACCAATGGAGTTTTGATTTACAGGGAATGCAGGAAAAAGTAAAGAAGATTCGGGATGATATACGGGAAGAAGATAACGGTATGGTATTTGTTAAGCAGTTTAGGGGCAATGAGCAGGAAGGGTGGCTGGTTATTCAGGTAGGACCTTCTTCCTTCTTTCGGATAGACTATCCTGCAAGCGAAGTAACCTATCTGGGGGAATATCTTTATTCACCATGTTTTAGCCCGGACGGAAAATATATGGCATATTCCAGTATTGATGGTAACAATGTGATTGATATGGATCCTGCGGAGTATGAACAGACGCCTTCTCCGGGCATCTACGTCAGGGAATTGGAGACAGGGAAGACTGCGTACATATACTGGGATCCTGCTAAGAATCCGGAAGAGGATTTCATGGAATCCAGAGGTTTTCAATGGATTGAAAAAGAAAGCTTTGAAGAATTCATGGGAGGAGAGACCATGACTGAGTAAGGGGGGATTTTCCCCCTCTTTTTACAGATTTCAGTTAGAGCGCTTTCGCTCAAAAGTAAATTTCATCGTCTGCATCATCTGCACTATCTGGAGCGGCAGGCATATCCTCCATCAGGGCAAGCGTCTGCTTTGCATTCTCGTATTCTTCAATGGACGTGCCAAGAGCCTCGCAAGCCTGTTGGAGATTGATGCCCAGATTCTTCATTGCAGAGTCAATGTTTTTGACTAAATTTTGTGCAATACCTTTTTCGATTCCGCGTTCTTCGCCACGTTTTTCTCCCAGTTCTTCGCCGCGCGCCACTCCAAGTTCAAAGATATTCATTTCTACTGCCTCCCATTCCTCTGACTGCTTTACTTCGCCCACGATTCTGTCTAAATCCAGAATCCGTTTATCTTTTACTATAATATTTTCATTATTCAGTGTGGTATGTTTCATGTACTGAAGCAGGCTGATTAGTTCCGGTCTGCCGTTTTTACTCGTCATATTTAGAAATATCTTACTCGTACCGTCTTCCAGTGACAATTCCGGTACTTCTTCGCAACGCTCGCTGAAAGTATACATAGCTAAGTCCTTGCCGAAAATATCCTCCTGTGTGATAAAAATGATTGTTGTGGAAGGCAGATGCTTGTATCTGGTTTCCT
>CAMWMM010000032.1 GCA_947175285.1 uncultured Lachnospiraceae bacterium | reverse complement strand
ATTGGGATAACCCTGCGATGAGGGAAGATCTGTATACGATGATCAACTGGTGGCTTGATAAGGGCATTGGCGGTTTCCGTATTGATGCAATTCTGAATATCAAGAAAAATATGGTTTATGGAACAGTTGAACCAGACGGAGATGACGGTCTGACCGCGATAGATAAATATATTATTAATCAGCCAGGGATTGGTGCGCTGCTTTCGGAGTTGAAATCGCGGACATTTGCAAATTATGACATTATGACTGTTGCGGAGGCGGGGGTACCAGATGAGCAAGTTGCTGAGTTTATCGGTCCGGATGGTTATTTTAACATGAGTTTTGATTTTAGGGCGGCGGATATAGATATTCCGGAGACAGGATAATGGTTTAAGCCGACTGACTGGTCAGTGAATCAGCTGCGGGATATTTTTCTGACAGTACAGACACAAGTCCAAAATGCCGGGTGGGGCGCTGTATATTTGGAAAATCATGACCAGAACCGTTCTATTAACAAATACTTTTCCGGCAGCGCGGTCAATGATGTGACAAAGAAAATGCTGGGTACGATACTGCTTGGATTTCGTGGGACGCCAGTCATTTATCAGGGAGAAGAAATTGGCATGGAAAATATAGAGCTTGGCTCCATAGACCAGTATTCGGATATTCAGACGTATCATCATTATCAGAGCGGAATTCAGGCAGGACTTGATTCGGAATATGTGTACAAGACAGTCACGCATAGGAGCAGGGACAATTCCAGAACACCGATGCAGTGGAATCAGGGTAAAAATGCCGGCTTTACGGATGGGACACCTTGTTTTCCCGTAAATGATAATTTTGTGGATATCAATGTTGAAAGTGAGATGTACAATAAAGATTCTGTCTATGCCCACTATAAGTCGCTGGTCGCCCTGCGGACAGATTCTCAGTATAAAGATGTACTGGTGTACGGTACAGTGGTTCCTCTGTTTGACAACATAGATAATATCGTCGCATACAAACGTCAGCTGGACAATCAGGAATTGCAGATTATCGCTAATTTTCAGGAGAATGAAGCACAACTGGAATTAGATGCGGAAAAATGCAAGGTGCTGCTGAGTAACTATGAAAAAGTGGATCTCGTAGAGACGAAACTGCGTTTGGAACCATATCAGGCAGTTCTATTAGCAAATTATTAAATGGAACAGGAGGAAAATATGAGAGCAAAAAAAATTCTGCCAGTTGCATTAGCTGGAATCATGGGTATGGCAACAATGGGGTGCGGAGCATCTTCAAAAGATTATGATATTTATCTATACAATACGAAGTCTGAGATTGCTGACAGTATACAGGATTTATGCAATGCATATGAGCAAGAAACGGGGGCAAAAGTTAAGGTATATACATGTGGTACGACAGAAGGTCTGGAAACACTCCGCTCGGAAATGAATTCCAAAAATCAGCCAACAATCTATTCTGTGAATCAGGCGACATTTCAGGAGTGGTATGAGGGCAGGTATGCATGGTCGTCAAATGAGGTTGAAAATCAGGAATTAAAGAGCATTTATGAAGCCATTCCGGACGAGATGAAACTAAGCGACGAAGCGGGTGCGAGCTATGGGATACCATATAATATTGAGGGATATGGCTTGATTGCAGATACCCGTATGATCTGTGATGTGTTTGGACTGGATGCGGAAGATAACTTTGTTTCGGATTTCAGGGTAGCGGGATATCCTGAATTTGAGCAAATGGTTATGGCAGTCAATGATTACATTGGCGGAGAGGGCGGAAAGCAGATTACGCTCAATGGCAATACATATACAACGGCAACAGAAAAAACAGCACTGACACAAAATCTAAACGGTGTATTTGCAATTGCAGGCGCTGAGAAATGGACATACGGAAACCATTATGTAAATTATGCTTTAAATGCAGTTTTTCCTACCTATCAGGCAACGGCAAATGCAACGGCTGAGCAGGTTCGGGAGATTGAGGAACCATTGGTGAAAATTATAAAGGAGCTGGATTTTCTTTCAGGTTATACAGCAGGACAAAAAGGAAAAATCTTGCGGGGACCGGACTATATAAACTCTACAGTGACAGGCTATGATCAGGCAGTACAGACTTTCGCCGAGGGAAAAGCATTGTTTATCAAGAATGGAAACTGGATTTTTTCCAATGTGGAGTCTGTTGACGCGGAGAAAGCAGCACATCTGACAATGCTTCCGATGAAAACAAACCTTGAAGACAGCGACATAGCAGCCGAGGGAGTGACTGTGGAAAAAATCAATAATTCCATTCCCGAGTTTGTGTCCCAGTACTATGTTATCAATGCCAAGGCAACTGCGGAGGAAAGAAAAGCGGCTGAAGAGTTTTTGCTCTGGCTGAATACTTCTGATACCGGAATGGACTTTATTACAAATAAGTTTGCTTTTGTTCCGTTCAATGCGGACAGCAGTGTGGAGCTGGAAAATCCGTTGAGCAATGCACTAATCTGGTATATGCAGAACGACCTGGTATTGGGAAATGATTTTGATGCGTTTCCAGAATCGTGGGGGCTGAATACCATTGGGGCATTTATACAGGAGAAGCTGTTCACGGATTCGAATGAGTGGAGCGAAATTGCAATCCGTGAAGGTGTTAAGAGTGCAATTGACAGCTGGGTGGAAAGTATAGAAAACGAAGATTTATGGTAGTGGATGATAAAGACTGCATAATTTACAATGCAGTCTTTATGCGCAACATATTTTGTAGCGCATGCTACGACAGGAAAAATGCTTTTTTATCTGGTTACAGATAGCAGAAGTAGAATCAGGACGAGTATTATAAAGACATGGAACATTAGCAGGAGAAGATTCAGGATATCAATCATGATATGAAGAACCGATTAGACATACTTTATGATGCAGCGGGTGAAGGGGACAGCATAGTAATAGCAGCACTATAGGAGATACTGGGGAGAGCCCTTTCATGAACCTTGTCAAATACCAGGAACAGCGCTTCCGTGAAGGTATTTAATGTTGCTATGGGTATGGAGAAGTAGTTGGTTAGATAGACAAAATATAAGTGATTATTTATAGAACTTATTAAGGCAAAGCAAAGATCTCGTAGTAAAATGAGAGATCTTCGCTTTTTTAGAAGAAAATATTAGGACATTATTTTATTTAGTTCAAATATCAGTTAGATATTTTTAGGAATAATGTCAGATTTTTCTTTTTAAATTTGATTTATTTCTTTACTAATCTTTAAACGAGCACATGTTCCTATACATTTAGTACTATGAAAAGTAAGTCCGTATTCCGCGCCATAATACAATTGTATTCTTTGATGCACATTTTTCACGCCATATCCCTTACTGCCTTTGGTAAGAATTGATTCACATTCATCATCAGACATTCCGCAGCCGTTGTCCATAATTTTGAAAATAATATTCTCACTTTCCTGATAGCAGGAAATGGATAGGATAGCTCTATCGGGAAGTTCCCGATGATCTAGTCCATGGACAATAGCATTTTCCGCGAGGGGTTGGAGCAGTAAATTGGGTATCGGATATTCCAATATTTTTTCGTCAATGTCATATACCACATCAAAGGAATATGAATGCATCATCTGTTGTATGGAAACATATGATTTGGTGTTTTCTAATTCAGATGCAATTGTAGTTATTTGTTGACCTTTGTTCAGCATGGTCCTATAAAAGGTTGAAAGAAGTCTGGCCATCTGGCTGATATCATTCTGTCCGGAAACGATTGCCTTGCTGTTGATTAGGGAAAGGCTGTTATATAGGAAATGAGGATTTATCTGAGATTGGAGAATTTCAATCTCAGATTTTTGTTGTCTTATTTTGGAAAGCAGAACCTCATTTATCAAATTGTTTATGGTATATACCGTTTTTTTAAAGGAAGAGATTAGTTGTCCAACTTCGTCTGTATTGTCTGAAAAAATTTCAATTTCATAATTTCCCTGTTCCACTTGTTCCATGCTTGAAGAAAGCGCTTTGATTGGCGCAGTAATAATTTTTGAGAGCAGGATGCTTACAAGGAATATAAGGATAATACATAACAGGATGATAGCCAAAACAATATAAGTAATATTTATTGCGGCAGCGGTAACAGAACTGGCAGGGCGATAAAGAAAAGCAATCCAACCAGAATTTGGCAATATTTCTGTTTTTGTAATGTAACCTGACAGTCTATTATGAATGAGATCATCGGCAGATATATTAGACACGGGGATTGTTTCGGTTAAATCAACATATTGGTAAATTGTTTCTGCTGAGGAATTTGCCAGCAGGAATCCGTAATTATTATTAAAAAGGTTGTTTGCGGTCAGCATAGCGGAATGCAGATCAATGGACATGCATATAACACTGGTGTATGGTACGTAGTTATAATTCATTTGGCAAATTAAGTTCAGGGTTTGCTCGTCTTGCGATAAAGAAAAAAAAGGCGCAGTTGTATGGAGAGCCTGTTCATACCAGATTTTATCTTGGGCATCTGTAAGAGGAAGCAAAATATTGCCATGGGGATAGAGGCTGTTATTTGTGTAAATCGTAATTGCAGTAATGTCTGTATTGAGAGAACGGATATTCAGAAATAAAGGGTCAATCGTATCACGGTATGTCAAATACATTTCAAAGTTAGAATCATATTTTTGTGCGAGGGCAAGACGTATGTTTTCATTCCAGATAATTAAATTCATACTAGAAAGGTAGGAATCTAATTTATAATCCAGCTGCAGGCCTTCCAGATGAAGAGCTTCCTGGATGGCAGTCTCTTCACGTTCAATTAATAATGACCGCATTCTTGTATAAGAAAACAATCCTAATAATGAAATGGGAATCAGGCTGATTATGACGCTGATTCCTATGATTTTGTTTTGGAATTTCAGGTTTTGAAATTGATGTTTTAATCTTTTAAACATAAGTATCCTTTCATGGCTTGGGTTCTCCCTGGCGGAATCGTTCCGGTGTTGTTCCAAATAGTTTCTGAAAACTTTTGCAAAAATAAGAAGTATTCGGATAACCTACTGCTTGACTTATATCGCTAACCTTCATGTTTGTATTCAGTAAAAGCTCTTGTGCTTTTTCCATGCGAATCTGTTTAATATATTTATTTAGGGTACAGCCTGTAACCTGGGCAAAAATATTACTTAGATAATTGGGATTCAGATATACCTTATCCGCCAATGTGTTTAAAGTCAGATCTTCATTATAGTGCGCGTGTATATATTGCTCTACCTGATATATAGCGTAATTTGAAGCATTTTGTTCCTGATTAAATATATTTATTACCAGTGATAAATGATGTTCAATTAATTTTATAATGTCTGAGAAATGGCGAAAACTATATATCTCTTTCACTGCATTTTGTAGGTCTTCATCGGACTGCGTGGGAAGTGCGGCAATGAGCATTTTTAAAAGTGTGGTACATACATAACGGATATAAATATGTGAGAGATGTGGAGTATCAGCGTATTTGTCCAAAAGGGTATGCACTTGTTTCGATAATTGGTCTGGCTGCTTCATTTTAATGGATGTCTCAATATCATGCAATAGTTGGCTCGTGGCAGTGTCAATGGATATATGGTCAGAATTCTCTTCTGGCGTATTACGGACAATATCATGAAAATGAGCTTCTATGTATTGTTCTGATTTGGAGAATTCTATTTTGTGGGAATTCAGGCGGGTGATGATTTCAGTTATCAATTTGTAAAATTCATCCGGGTCTATAGGTTTTAAGATATAATTGACAGCTTTAAGTGAGAGGGCGGCTTTTACATATGAAAAGTCATCGTATCCACTAAAGAACAGTACTTCAATATCAGGATTTTTTTCCTTGACTATACTGACAAGGTCAATACCATTTATAAAAGGCATCTGGATATCAGATAACAAAATATCTACATGAGTGTTAGTGAGTAAATCTAATGCATCACGTCCATTTTGTGCTTCTAAAATATGGAAAGTATTGTTGTATTTTTTTAGTAAAAAGCGAATCAGCGTGCGCTCATCTGCTTCATCATCTGCAATTAATAATGTATACATAAAGTACCTCCTTATTTAGATACGGTATAGCTATCCAAGAGTGATTATAGCATAGTGAATTTAAGGTAACAATCGGTATGGAATGAAGAACTGTAAAATGTTTTATGAATATGTAAATTGTTATATTTACTCTCTTGGCTGGGGAAGTATATACTAAACTTATCAACGTTGCAACGGTTTACTAAATTTTTTTATGGAGGAATAGAGGGATGAAAAGACATTTTTTAGCAAAGATTACAGGCATTGTAGTAACAGTTTCACTTTTATTATCGTTGACTGCCTGTTCTTCAAAGGACACTTCATCAGACGTCGGTGAAGGCGGTGTGATCAAAGTTTCAATGGGAAGGCAGACATTGCAGAATGTTGCATTTCCAGAGGGGGATACCTATGAAGATAACGCTTATACAAGGATGGCAGAAAAAAAGTTGAACATAGATATTATAGACGAATTTGAGGCAAACGGAGATGATTATGACAGGCAGGTTTCTCTTTCATTATCAGCAGGTGAGATTCCGGATATGATGAAGGTAGGCAGTCTTGATGAATTAAAAGAATTGTATGAAAACGATTTAATTGCAGATTTGACAGAAGTTTATAATGAGTATGCAAGTGATTATCTGAAAGAAGTTTATGATTCTTATGGCGGAAGAGCTTTGGCGAATGTTACAATTGACGGTCAGATAATGGCTCTGCCGGGAACTAATACAGACTCTGGTCCCAGTATTGTGTGGATTCGGAGTGATTGGATGGAGCAGCTTGGAATAGAAATTGATAAAGATGGTGATAGTTGTATTACCATAGAAGACTTGGAAATGGTTGCAAAAGAGTTTATGGATAAAAACCCAGAAAATGCGAATAACGTAGTAGGAATCGCATTAGCGCCATGGCTGACTAGTGGTGATCCGGATGGTACGTTCAGCATGAACTCCATAGCATATGCATTGGGTGCTTTCCCGAAAACTTGGATGGAGAAAGACGGGGAAGTGGTTTATGGTTCTGTAACGGGAGAAATGAAGCAGGCTCTTTCGGTGGTTACAGGGTGGTTTCAGGATGGAATTCTTGATCCACAGGTTGGAACAAGAACATGGGATGATATTACTGCACTTCTGGCAAACGGACAGTGCGGGATTGCTTTCGGAACATGGCATATCCCTGATTGGCTGTTAAGTAATGTATATGCCTTGAACAATAATGCGGTTTTTGAAGCATATGTTTTGGCGGATGCAAATGGAAAGGTAAACTGTAAACATAATGATGCAACGAGTGGCTATATCGTTGTAAGTAAAAAATATAATCACCCCGAAGTGGCAATACAGATTGCTAATCTGTTTTATGACGAACTTGTAAACTCATCGGAACTTCTTGAGGAATATCCGGAGGTTGCTGCTTATGTGGCAGATGGTGTGGATGGTTCAAGCAGACCTTTCAATATTGAAGTGAACTCTTATACGTCATTGTTGGATGACTATGCAGATTTGGAGAGATGTGTAAATGGTGAGATCACCATTGAAGAGGTAAAGACTTCTGAACAGCGTTCGAATGCATCCGGTATATTGGCATATCTGGACGGAAGCGGGGATGCTACAGGATGGTCAAAATACCATTCAAGATCAAAAGGTGTGGAGTTGATTCAGACATTGACTGAGAATAATCAGTTCAACTGGCTGACCCCTATTTTCCCACAGACAACGGCAACGATGGAGACAAACTCTGCAAACTTGGACAAACTGGAGGAAGAAACTTTTATTAAGATTGTGACAGGTGATATTGATCTGGAAAGCGGATTTGAGCAGTTTGTAACAACATGGAATGAACAGGGTGGAGCTCAGATTATAAAAGAAATTTCAGAACAATTGCAGTAGAATAAACATCAGCACACTGTGCGTGCTGCTTTACTGAAATAGAAGTGCAGCCATGACCGGGCGGTATGGCTGCATTAAACTCAAAACATGAAAGATGGTATATAGTTGCGAAATGGAGAGTTCTTATGGATAAAATAAAAAATAAAAAAAGTACGGCTGTGAAGAGACGTTCTGAAATATCATATCATCTCATGGTATTTCCCGGGTTATTTTTTCTGATTTTGTTCAGTTATATTCCTATGGTTGGCGTCCTCATGGCTTTTCAGGATTTTGTTCCTGCAAAAGGGTTGTTTGGTTCCGAATTTGTAGGTCTGAAGCATTTTAAATACATGATTCACTTGCCGGATATAGGGAAAATCATCAGGAACACTATGGTGATTGCGTTAGGGAAAATGCTGTTTGGCATGGTTATTGCCATTGCGTTTGCGATTCTGCTTAATGAAATCCGGATAAAATTTATGAAGAAAACAGTACAGACCATTGTATATCTTCCGCACTTTTTGTCATGGGTCGTGCTGGCATCCGTAGTGACAAATCTGTTTGGCCTGGATGGATCTGTAAATCAGATTATCTCATCTATAGGGCTTAATAAAATTAATTTCCTTGGAAGCAGTAAGGTTTTTCCATGGCTGATAGTTGGGACGGATGTATGGAAAGAGTTTGGTTACAGTTCTGTTGTATATCTTGCCGCAATTACGGCTATTGATCCGGGATTACATGAGGCGGCAACCATGGATGGTGCTTCGTGGTGGAAAAGAGTATGGAATGTAACGATTCCCGGAATGCTGCCAATCATTCTGTTAATGACCGCCATGAATTTGACCAGCATCCTCAGTGCGGGATTTGACCAGATCTATAACTTATATTCGCCAATTGTATATGAGACAGGTGATGTACTGGACACCTATGTGTACAGAATTGGATTGGTGGGCAGACAGTATAGTTTTGGTGCAGCAGTTGGTCTGTGTCGTTCTATTGTAGGAATGGTATTGCTTCTGTCAGCAAATGCGTTGACGAAGAAGTTAACAGATCAGAAAATTTTCTAGGAGGTGGATTTAGATGGTTGAGAATAGAAGTTTTCATTCCAGAGTGAGGATAACGGTTATTTATGGCATTGTAATACTGCTTGGCTTTATATGTCTACTTCCGCTTCTGAATATTCTGGCAATTTCATTGAGTGGCAGTGCGGCAGTTTCTGCAAACAGAGTAGGTGTGTTGCCGGTAGATTTTACATTGACTGCTTATAATAAGATCCTTTCAGATGGGCAGTTTTGGCGTTCTTTTATGATCTCAGTTGTCAGGGTAGCCCTTGCTTTAGCGCTTAATCTGGCGGTAACGATACCCATGGCTTATGCGATGACTAGGAGCAAAAAAGAGTTTAGAGCCAGAAACATTTATATGAATCTTTTGATTTTTGCAATGTTGTTTAATGGGGGAATGATACCTACCTATATATTAGTACGGAATTTAGGACTGTTGAATTCCATATGGTCATTGGTGCTACCAGGTGCTCTTCCCATCTTTAATGTTATCATGTTAATGAATTTCTTTTTAGGGATTCCAAAATCCTTAGAGGAAGCGGCATTCATAGACGGTGCAACTCCCTTTCAAGTTTTGATTAAAATTATGGTTCCCTGTGCAAAGCCTAGTATTGCAACTGTATCGCTATTTAGTATCGTAGGAAGTTGGAATGATTTTTTTAGCGGACTAATCTATATGCAGAAAGTGGAAAATTATCCGATTATGACTTACATACAATCCCTGAATGTAGATATCCAGGAATTACTCAAGGGTGGTGCGACCAGCAGTGTACTGGAAAATGTGACGGAGCTTTCCAACAGAAACCTGAATGCGGCTAAGATTGTTGTAGCAGTAATTCCTCTTTTGATTATATATCCTGTATTACAAAAATATCTAATCGGTGGAATGGTGATGGGTTCTGTAAAAGGGTAACGGTTTATTCCCACAGCAATGAACTAAGAGAATATGTTTTTGCATATATCTAGTGACTACTGTGGGAATTTGATTTGCAGTGGTGAAAAAGGGAATGGCTGAAAATGAAACTGTATGGAACAAATAGTAGGTAAAGGAGATATGTTATTATTATAATTATTTTTGAATTGATGTTTGGGCTATATAAAAATTAGTGGGCAGGAAAAATATGAAGTGGGGCAGTTGGAAATCAGTATTAGTGGGATAGATAAAGCAAGATACAATCCGGGTGAAGAAGCATCAGTTACAGCAATTGTTCGGAATTTATCAGGAAAGAGGGTAAATGACCTTTTTTTAGAAATGGAAGTATACCATTTGGAAGAGATGGTTTACTCACAGCAGCAGGATTTAGTTCTTGAACCAAAAAGAGAGAGAAATATAGTTTTAAATTGGAGGGTGCCTGACACAGACTATCAGGGGTACTTGATTTGTTTGAAGTTGATAGATGATAAAGGCAATGGCATTGCACAGGATACGATAGGTATGGATGTTTCTTCTAGTTGGATAAAATTCCCTCGCTATGGGTATCTGTGTGATTATGGGAAAAAAGAAAATACAAAAGGAAAAATTGCACAGATGAACCGGTATCATATAAATGCCATTGAATATTATGATTGGCATGCACTACATCATCAGCCGCTACCAAAAGAAATCACAAGACAGTCACTTGGAGTATGGGAAGATTGGGCAGGGCGTAAAATATATGGGGAAACAATTAGGGATTATATTCAGTATGCTCATGATATGAATATGGTAAATATGGCATATAACATGATTTATGCCGGAACAGATAGCTTTATAAAAGATATGGATGGAAAACCAACCAATGTATCAGACTGGCAAATACATTTTGCACCAGACAATGAACGAGGTGAAGGAATGTTTACATTCCAAATGGGTTCATCGCCATCAGGAAATGGAAATCTATATTTTATGAATCCTTTGAATCAGGATTGGCAGAAACATATCTTCTCACAAGAAAAGCATGCTTTGGAAGTGTTGGACTTTGACGGATGGCATGGTGATACAGTAGGTGAGTGGGGCAAGATGGTAGATGCTTTCGGAAATTCACTGGGAGCTGGAGAAAATGGAGAACCGATTTATGAAGTGAAAGAGACCTATAGGCAGTTTTTGAATGCTGCAAAGGAAGCTTTGGATGGATTTTATTTATCATTTAATCCGGTAGGGGCTCAGGGAATTGAACAAGTAAATACCAGTAGCTCAGATGTTCTCTATACGGAATTCTGGCCATGGGATTACGACAGGAATGGTATACTGTATAACACTTATCAGTCTTTAGTAACAGAAGTCGAAAGAACAATGGAGGAAAGTAAACTGTATTCTGTGGATGGAAAAGGAAAATCACTTGTAGTGAAATCTTATATCAATTACTACAAGACTACAGGAACAATGAATGTTCCGGGTGTGTTGTTGTGCGATGCGGTGGTGTATGCGGCAGGCGGATCGAGAATTGAAATAGGGAATGGAAATCACATGCTACATGTGGAATATTATCCGAATGATGATATTCCTATGGGAGAAATGCTACAGGAATATATGCTTCAGATGGGTGATTTTACGGTAGCATATGAAAACCTGTTAAGAGATGGCCAGTTTACAACAGAAAACAGGGTGGAAATTGTAGATTATCAGGTCAGCAGAGATGGACAAAGTGACACGATATGGGCATATACTAGAATGGATGGAACCCACGAGATACTTCATCTAATTAATCTGCTTGGAACAGATAATGAATGGCGTGATGAGAGGGGGAAAAGAAAACTCCAACATGTGTGGAGGAACTAACAGTAAAATATTATACAGATAAAGAAATTACGCAGGTGAATATGGCAGCTTTTTCTATTGAGGATGGTATAAGCAGAAAAATATCATTTGAAAAGGAAGAAGATTTAAACGGTAGATATATTATATTTACTGTGCCAGTTCTTGAATATTGGGATATGATTTATATGAATTAAGTTCAACTTAAGGACACAGAAAGGAGAATTATAAAGTGGTAAGCAAAGATAAAATGAATGATAATAAATGGTGGAAAAGTGCTGTAATTTATCAGATTTATCCCCGCAGTTTTGCAGATAGCAATAAGGATGGCATAGGGGATTTGCAGGGGATTATTTCGAAATTGGATTATCTTGAAAATCTGGGGATCGATGCGGTCTGGATTTCTCCGGTTTGTAAGTCTCCTCAGGATGACAATGGGTATGATATTTCTGATTATCGGGGTATTGATCCTATGTTTGGGACTTTACGGGACATGGAAGAACTGATCGAGGAAGCGGGAAAACATCATATCCGCATCATTATGGATCTGGTATTGAATCATTCTTCAGATGAGCATTATTGGTTCCAGGAGGCAAAAAAGAGCAGGGAAAATCCTTATCATGATTATTATATCTGGTGGGATGGTACAGAAGGAGTGTTGCCAAATGACATGCGTGCAGCATTCGGAGGACCAGCATGGGAATGGGTTCCGGAACTGCAGCAGTATTATTTTCATCAGTTTTCTGTAAAACAGCCGGATTTAAACTGGGAGAATCCAAAGCTGCGGCAGGAAATCTACGACATGATCAACTGGTGGATTGGTAAAGGAGTCGGAGGATTCAGGCTGGACGTAATCGACCAGATTGCAAAAGAGCCGGATAAGGGGATTACCAATAATGGACCGCGGCTTCATGAGTTTTTGCGGGAGTTGAGCAGAGAGACTTTCCAAAAGGCTGATTTGGTTACAGTCGGTGAAGCATGGGGAGCGACGACAGACCTTGCAAAATTATACAGTAATCCTGACAACAGTGAGTTGTCCATGGTATTCCAGTTCGAGCATATATGTCTGGACCAGATAGAAGGAAAGGAAAAATGGGATCTGGCTCCGTTACCTTTTAGAAAGTTGAAAGAAGTGTTTGGGCGCTGGCAGACGGAATTGTGTGGGGAAGGGTGGAACAGTCTGTTTTGGAATAACCATGATCTGCCCCGGATTGTTTCACGATGGGGAAATGACGGAAATTACCGTGTAGAATCAGCCAAAATGCTGGCAATTCTTTTGCATGGGATGCAGGGAACTCCATATATCTATCAGGGTGAAGAGCTTGGAATGACCAATGTACAATATGAAATAGAGGAATACCGCGATATTGAAACTTTGAATTTATATAAGGAACGGTTAGAAAAAGGCTATAAAAAAGAGGAAATCATGCGTTCAATCCATGCCAAAAGCAGGGATAATGCAAGAACGCCAATGCAGTGGAATGACGGGCAAAATGCAGGATTTACGGAAGGGACGCCATGGATAAAGATCAATCCGAATTATGAGGAGATAAATGCTGCACAGCAGATGGATGATGAGGATTCTATTTTTAACTGTTATAGAAAACTCATTTGTTTTCGTAAAAAATATCCTGTATTCGTTCAGGGTAATTTCCAAATGTTATTGGAGGATGATGAAAATATTTTTGCATATTCCAGAACAGATGACGAGACCCAGCTTCTTGTTATCTGTAATTTCTATGATAAAGCAGTAAATTGCCCGTTGGCAGTGTCAGATACTTCTATGGAGCTGCTGATTAGTAATTACAAAGATATAGCTAAAGATACAGATCAGGAATTGTGTCTGCTTCCGTATGAGGCAAGGATGTATTTAAAGAAAAAGTAAGCGTTTGTTTATGGGCGGTGTAGAAGAAATAAATGGCAGGATCGGTGTCTGCGGATAGAAAGCGGATGCCGGTCCTGTAAATTACAGAAAGGGTATAGGAAATCGAAATGAAAGAATATTACCGGATACAGGCAGAGCCTGTGTGCAGGAAGGAAAATATAGTAGAGGGTGCCTGCTATCGCATAAGCGTATTAACTGCAGGGCTTATCAGGCTGGAATATGCGGAGCATGGAAAATTTGAGGATAATCCGACACAGATTGTATGGAACAGGGATTTGGGAGCGTGCGATTACCAGATAGTGGATACGGAAGATCATTTGGAAATTCTCACAGACAGGATTCACTTGCTTTATGATAAAAAACCTTTCAGCGCCAGCGGACTTTCTATTGAAGTAAAAGGCTGTTTAATTTCTCATGGGAACGTATGGCATTATGGGGAGGAAAAAAAATTGGCGAGGGAAGGCTTCCTTAAGGGGACTGCAAGAACTCTGGATGGTGCAGATGGGGCAATACCGCTTGAAGAGGGCCTGATTTCTATAACAGGTTTTACAGTAATGGATGACAGCAGGTCTTTGGTCATCAAGGAGGACGGCTGGGTGGAACCACGTAAGGAACCGGAAGAAGATCTGTATTTTTGGGGATATGGACCGGATTATCTTACCTGTATACAAGATTTTTACAGGCTTTGCGGAAAAACGCCAATGATTCCGAGATATGCGTTTGGTAATTGGTGGAGCAGGTATCATAAGTATACGGAGCAAAGTTACCGTGAATTGATGGAACGGTTCGACAGGGAGAAAATTCCATTTTCCGTTGCTGTCATAGATATGGATTGGCATTTAGTAGATTTGGAGGAGCGGTACGGAAGCGGTTGGACAGGATATACATGGAACCGGGAATTGTTTCCTGATCCGGCCGGTTTTTTAGAGTGGCTCCACGGGCAGGGGCTTCATGTTACATTAAATGTGCATCCGGCAGACGGCGTGCGCGGTCATGAGGAAATGTATGAAACGATGGGCAGGGCATTGGAAATGGATGGCGCCGATCTGGAAAAAGAACTGCCCATTTCTTTTGACATAGCAGATGAGAAATTTATGGAAGCCTACTTTACCTATCTCCATCATCCGCAGGAGGAAGCGGGAGTTGATTTCTGGTGGATAGACTGGCAGCAGGGCAATGTATCAAGGATAGAGGGCCTGGACCCGCTGTGGATGCTCAATCACTATCATTTCATGGATAATGGGCGTGAAGGAAAGCGTCCTATGACTTTTTCAAGGTATGCAGGGCCGGGAAGCCACCGCTATCCGGTGGGATTTTCGGGCGATACGGTCACAACGTGGGAGTCTCTTGACTTTCAGCCTTTTTTTACAGCATCGGCTTCCAATATCGGCTATGGAATGTGGAGCCATGATATTGGTGGACATATGCTGGGGGCAAGGGATGATGAACTTAGTGGAAGATGGGTGCAGTTTGGTGTATTTTCCCCAATCATGCGCCTGCATTCATCAAACACACGGTTTAATTCGAAAGAGCCATGGAGGTACAGGACAGAAATCCGTGTGATGATGGAGGATTTTTTAAGGCTCCGCCACAAAATGATTCCCTATCTATATACTATGAATTACAGGCAGTATGCGGAAGGGATCCCTATGATATTGCCCATGTACTATCAGTATCCTAAAGAACGTGAAGCGTACAGAGTGCCAAATCAATATTTGTTTGGCAGTGAAATGATAGTGGCTGCAGTTACTACGCCTTGTATAAAGGATTTATATATGGCAAAGACATGTGTATGGATTTCGGAAGGAGAGTGGTATGATATTTTTACAGGGCTGCGTTACCGTGGCGGTAGGAAAATGAATATGTACCGTGATATTACTACTATTCCGGTTTTGGCAAGAACTGGTGCAATCGTTCCCTATCAAGAAGATTACATGGAAAGTGCAGATGAAAATCCTAAGCAGTTACATCTTTATGTATATACGGGTGGGGATGGAAGTTTTACCTTATATGAGGATGATAATACAACAAACGGTTATCAAGAAGGAAAATGTGCGAAGACCAGTTATAAATGGCAGGAAAAAGAAGGCAGCCTGCATATTTGCAGGATAGAAGGGGAAGCTTCCCTGGTTCCTGAAAAAAGAGACTACATCATTACTTTTTGCGGCATAAAAGATGCACAGATTATGGCAGAAGTGATGTCTGATGGCAGAAGGCTGGAGTTTACCGAGGAGAAGAAGAGAGATATTTCAATCTTGTTAAATAATGTGCCTGTTAATGAAGATATTATTTTGCTTTTAAAAGAAAGAGTACGCAGGGATAATGAAGTAACGAATAGATGCTTTCAGATTTTGGACAATGCAGAAATTGATTATGCCCTAAAAGAAAATATATTTGACCTGATTGAAAGGCAGACAGATACATCAAGTTTATTGGGTGGATTGTTGGCACTGGAATTGAACTCTGATTTATTCGGTGCTTTGGCAGAAATTGTTACAGCTTAAGGAGAAAGAAATTGGTGGGGATAATGCAATATATCTATTGTTGCAGCCTTAGACAACCTTGCCATTTGGAACGACTTCTTGCGCCCATATATTTTACTGCAGAGCAATAAATTAAAGACATTACTGCTTATGACATATTCATTAGGTTATTCACTTGTCTGTTCCGGACTGGTCATGTCAATACTTCCGGTTATTATCATTTATGCATTGCTGCGGAAACAGGTCTTTGATGGCGTGGTTGCAGGGGCAATTAAGTAAAGAGAGGAGTGGATTGGGTTATGAAAAAGAAATGGTGGCAGGAATCAATCGTATATCAGATATACCCTAAAAGTTTCCAGGATACTAATGGAGACGGAATAGGAGATATTCAGGGCATTATCAGACATCTGGATTATTTAAATAACCTTGGCATCAATATGATCTGGTTATGTCCGATCAATGTTTCACCAATGAAAGACACTGGGTATGATATAGCAGATTATTATAAAGTAGATCCTTCTTTGGGCACAAATGAAGATTTGGAAGAACTAGTCAGATGTGCGGATGGCTATGGGATTAAAATCATTATGGATTTGGTCGTAAACCATTGTTCTGACCAACACAGATGGTTTAAGAAGGCTATTGAGAATCCGGACAGTAAATACGCATCTTATTTTATCATTGAAGAGACAGACGGAAGTGTACCGAATAATATAAGATGCTACAACGGAACAAGTGCGTGGGAGCGCATTGGAGACAGTAATCGTTACTATTATCACGCTTTTGCAAAAGAACAGCCGGATCTGAACTGGGAAAACCCGAGTGTTAGGAAGGAAATCATTGATATGATGAAGTTCTGGCAGAAAAAAGGCATTGCGGGATTCAGAATTGATGCAATCGGAAACCTGAAGAAGTCAAAGGAAGTATTTGAACGAAAAATGTATGCGCCGGATGGAAATGATGGCTTGGTATCCCAGGAAGCTTTTATTTTAATGCAGGATGGGATTGACGAATACTTAAAAGAACTCCAGGATGAGGTTTTTGATCAATATGATATGTTCACCGTTGCGGAGGTCAATGTACCTGAAGTTAAGATGCCTGACTTCATGGGTGAAGATGGATTTTTTTCGACAGTGTTTGATTTTACATATACAGATCTGGACATTGAAAAAATTAGCGGCGTGGAGTGGAAAAGGGAGTGGACGATAAAAGAATTTAAAGAAAATATTTTTCAGAGCCAGAATGCTATACAAAAGTGTGGCTGGGGAAGTCCCTATCTGGAAAATCATGATCAGCCAAGGTCTGTAAATAAATACATTCCTAAGGAGGATTTGGGATATGAGAGTAAGACAGCTTTGGCAACTCTGTACTTTTTCCTTAGAGGAACACCTTTTATTTATCAAGGACAGGAACTTGGAATGGAAAACTATCCATTTGAAAGCGTTGATGAGTTAAGGGATCCGGTTGCAAGAAACCGATATAAACAGGCAGAAGAATGTGGCGAGGACGTGCAGAAAGTTTTGGATTATTTAATAGCCCGTGGTCGTGATAACAGTCGCACACCTATGCAGTGGAATTCGGATTTGTATGCAGGGTTTTCAACCATAACTCCATGGATCAATGTGAATCCGAATTATGTGGATATCAATGCGCAACAGATAAAGAAACCGAAAAGTATATTTAATTATTATAGGGAAATGATCAGGCTCCGCCGCAGTTCGCAATATAATAAAACATTGACATATGGCGATTTCCGTTCAATTGTAACGAAGGAGGATAATCTTATCTGTTATAGTCGGTGTGATGGGCAATATGATATTACGATCATAATAAATTTTGGCTCAGGGATAGTTACAATACCAGATGATTTGGGAGACGGAAAAATTATTTTAAATAACAGGACGGAAAATGATGGTAAATTGCATCCATATCAAGCGATTGTCAAGGTTAGGGAGAAGTGAAAGCATGTTAGTTACAATTGCTAACTAAAGAGGTAGTTCTGAACATGGTTGTTGATATTTATGGAAGAAATTAATGCCTATAATGGTATGTTATATTATTTTTTCTAGGATAGTTTTAATTATGTATTTAATGAGGAACAGCAGTTTGCAATTTGCTATAGTTTTATTCAATTAAAGGCTATTAATAATATGATGGAAGCGTCATAAGGTAAATGCTTGTTTGTATTGTTGTAATATAGCACAATAAATTATTAAATATAGATATTTATACGACCTGAAATGAGACAATATTAGTTTAACTACATAACATAATTTTGCAAAATATCTTTTTGACGCCTCCATCATAATTATAGAGTATCTTGATAAAGT
>CAMWMM010000031.1 GCA_947175285.1 uncultured Lachnospiraceae bacterium | reverse complement strand
CCTTGCGGCTTATACTCTAGCACGTTAACGGATGCAGGAACCGTCGCAGCCTACTATCCACAGTCTTGCAGAATTTGGTGCGAAGCTCAAAGATGTATTCACACAAGGCTTCCCATGCGCCTCTCATCAACCGGCTGCTTTCTGTATGCTTCCCCTTATGCTACTTCTTCTTATCATTGCTTTTCTTAATCAAATCACTTGAATATGAAATTAGGATATTATAAACATAAATGAAAATGTTTGTCAAGTACCCTCCCTTGTAAAAACTTTTTCACTGTAGTGCATTCTTTACCCGCAAAATATCATACTGCTCCGGAACCTGTGACAGTTCTACGGCAATCTTCTGTTTAGAATGCGGGCAGCTTTCCACCGCTTCTCCATCCTCATTATACATATGCAGTACTTTCACCGAAATATTACTGCCGTCCGGTTTCATAATTTCTATATCATCGCCCACACAGAACTTATTCCTCTGCTCAATATATGCGCGTCCCGTTTCGTCAACGGAGCCTATAATACCCAGATAAATATATTCGTTAACATAGGTATTATTATCATAAATCTGCGTTGTCTCATCCGGTCTGCCGAAATAGAAACCTGTCGTAAACTGCCGATAGGTGCATTTTGCTATCTCTTCCTGATACCATTTCATATTGGCACGGTATTTCTCTTCCGATTCCAGACAATCATCTATCGCTTTCCTATATGTACGCGCAACCGTAGCAACATAGAGAGCGGTTTTCATTCTCCCCTCTATTTTGAAACTGTCGATTCCGGCGTCTATCATTTCCGGAATATGCTCTATCATGCACAAATCTTTCGAGTTAAAAATATAAGTACCCCGTTCATTTTCATAGACGGGCAGATACTCCCCCGGTCTTTTTTCCTCTACCACCGCATATTTCCAGCGGCATGGATGGGTACAGGCACCATGATTGGCATCTCTTCCGGTAAAATAACTGCTTAAAAGGCAGCGTCCCGAATAGGAAATACACATTGCTCCGTGAATAAAGCTTTCTATCTCCAAATCATCCGGTATTTTTCCCCGGATTTCTTTTATCTCTCTTAAAGATAATTCTCTTGCAGATACTACCCGCTTCGCTCCCTGTTTATACCAAAACAAATAGGTCATATAGTTTGTATTATTAGCCTGAGTAGAGACATGAATATCTATATCAGGACAGTTTTCCTTTGCCAGCATAAACATACCTGGGTCTGCAATAATTAACGCATCCGGTTTCATTTCTTTTAATTCCTTAAAATACTGCGCCGCTCCATCTAAATCATAATTATGCGCCAGAATATTTGCCGTCACATGCACACGCACACCATGCTCATGTGCAAAAGCAATCCCCTGTTCCATCTCTTCCTTTGTGAAGTTTTTTGCTTTGGCACGCAGCCCGAAAGCTTCTCCGCCGATATAAACCGCATCGGCGCCAAAGATAACCGCTGTTTTCAGCACTTCCAGACTGCTTGCGGGAATCAACAACTCTGGTCTTTTCATACAAACACCGCAACCTTTCCCGAAGAATCACTCATCTTTTTTTGACGCTTAATGTAACTCCATCCCCAACCGGCAGAATTGCCGTTTCCAACTGTGGATGGTGCTTTAATTCATACAGATAATCCCGCATACGGGTATGTATCGTACGGTTTCGTCTCGTCACTGCATAACGCGACTGAATGATATCGCCGTCCTGCAATACATTGTCGGATAAAAGAAGTCCTCCCTCCGGCATCAGCCGCAGAATTTCCGGCAGAAAATGAATATACTGCCCCTTAGCCGCATCCATAAAAATAAAATCATACGTACCGTCCAGTTTCTTTAACCAGTCCGCCGCATCTCCCTCTAACAGGGTAATGAAATCTTCTTTTCCTGCACGCTTAAAGTTTTCTTTTGCAATGGGAATCCTTTTTTCATATTTTTCAATCGTCGTTATCCTGCATCCTTCCGGCGCATATTCGCTCATAAATAATGCAGAAAAACCAATGGCACAGCCGACTTCCAAAATAGACATGGGCTTTTTCATTGCAAGCAGCAATCGAATAAAACTTTGTGTCTGTGTCCGGATAATCGGCACATCGGTTTCCTTTGCTTCTTTTTCTATTGCACTTAAAATAGGTGGATTGTCAGGCTCAAGAGAATTGATAAAAGCTACCGTACGCTCATCCATTATCATTGCCTGCACCCTCCGGATTTTCCGCATCCCCGGCATCACCCGCATCATCTGCGCCTTCCGTATCTCCCTCTACTTCTCCTATCGGCACATTATCGGTAGATACACCGGTATCCTCTTCCTCTTTCGGTTCCGACGCCATAATTTCCAACATTTCATCATTCGTCATAGACGTATTCAAGTCATAGATACCCGGTATAATTTTTCCATGATATTCCGACAAAAGTTCCTGCACAAAGAACAGGTTTGCATCCCGAATCAGACCTTTTTCCTCCAGATTCTTTCCGATATCCCTTACGGAATCGCCTGCTCCCACACTGATACTGATTGTCCTGCCGTCTCCGACACTCACCGGTTCTTCCGCAAAGACACGATAGCCGTAGTCATACGCTTTTACCGCCGCATCATAAACAAAAGAAACAAGAAAAACGACAGCCGCTATTTTGATGATTGTTTCTACGACAGAACCTATCAACTGCTTTATATCCATTCCAAAAACCTCCCATCTGAATTACGGAGTCAGTCTTCTACTCAAAATCCAGTTCCGCAGTAATCCATACATTAACTTCCTGTATCATACGGCAAAAAGCGAGTTCCGCTCTTAAAAAATCATCCACTAAAGGATTCGCACGAAATTCCTCATATTCTTCTTCAAAAGCATCTAATTTTTCAAACAGGTCATCTCCCTGTGCGCTTTCCTGTAATGCTAAATTCTTCTGCCGGAATTCACCTACTTTTGCAAATAACTCCGGCTGTTTTTTCAATTTTTCCTTTTGCAGATTATATTCTTTGTAAATATCCGATTTTCTGATTTCCTCTACAAAATATTCTGTCGCTTCCCTTACAATGCTGTCCATCATGCGTTTCTCCCTTATATATAGTCTTTCCCAACTTAAACCTCCATGATAATTGGAAGTATCATAGGACGTCTTTTCGTTTTTTTCCATACATAGTCACTCAGTACGTCTCTGATGGTGGATTTCAATTTCCCCCAGTCAGTCTGTCCTTTATCCAGACACCCCATCACTGCACCATCTACCAAAAGCCTTGCTTCTTCTAACAGTTCATCCGACTCTCTGACATATACAAAACCGCGGGATACAATATCCGGTCCTGACACAAGCTGGCTTGTATAGGAGTCCAGTGCCAACACTACAATCAGAATACCGTCTTCCGCAAGATGCTGTCTGTCTCTTAACACGACATTTCCTACATCACCTACACCGAGTCCGTCTACCAGAATCGCGCCTACGGGTACTTTTCCGGTCACTGCTGCATGTTCGTCGCGAAACTCCAGAACATCTCCTGAATGCAGGATAAAAATATTTTCCTTTTCAATTCCAAGCTCCCGTGCAATTTTAGCCTGCGCTTTTAAATGTTTATATTCTCCGTGCACAGGTATTGCATATTTAGGATGCAGCAGCGTATAAATCAGCTTGATTTCTTCCTGACAGGCATGTCCTGATACATGAACATCCTGAAAAATAACATCTGCGCCTTTCAACAAAAGCTCATTAATAACATTGGTGACTGCTTTCTCATTTCCCGGTATCGGATTGGATGAGAAAATAACGGTATCTCCCGGTACTATAGAAATTTTACGGTGCGTACTGCTCGCCATACGGCTTAAAGCCGCCATACTCTCGCCCTGGCTTCCTGTCGTAATAATAACTGTCTTTTCATTAGGATAATTTTTCAACTGTTCTATGTCAATCAGCGTATTATCCGGAATATTCAAATATCCCAGCGTAGAAGCCGTCTCAATAATATTAACCATACTGCGGCCTTCTACCACAACCTTTCTCCCAAACTTGTCCGCTGAATTGATAATCTGCTGTACACGGTCTACATTGGATGCAAACGTTGCAATAATAATTCTGGTATCTTTATGTTCCGAAAAAAGAGAATCAAACGTTTTACCCACAGTTTTTTCGGACGGCGTAAACCCGTGGCGTTCCGCATTCGTACTGTCGCACATCAGGGCAAGAACACCTTTCTTCCCGATTTCCGCAAAACGCTGCAAATCAATCGCATCTCCGAATACCGGCGTATAATCCACCTTAAAATCTCCCGTATGCACAACGACGCCTGCCGGAGAATAGATTGCAAGCGCTGCCGCATCCACAATGCTGTGGTTAGTCTTGATAAACTCTATCCTGAATTTTCCCAAATTAATGGACTGTCCGAACTTCACAACCTTACGTTTGGTCGTATTCATCAATTCATGTTCTTTCAGTTTGTTCTCAATGATGCCCATTGTCAGCTTCGTTGCATAGACAGGCACATTGATTTCCTTTAATACATAGGGCAGCGCTCCGATATGATCTTCATGCCCATGCGTAATCATAAATCCTTTCACTTTGTCAATGTTGTCCCGCAAATAAGTGATATCCGGAATCACCAAATCTATGCCGAGCATCTCATCCTCCGGAAACGACAAACCGCAGTCCACAACAATAATACTGTCCTCGTACTCAAAGGCAGTAATGTTAAGCCCAATCTGCTCCAGACCGCCTAAAGGTATAATCTTCAGTCCGGAAGCCTGTTCCTGTTCATTTTTTTTCAAAAAATTTTCCTCCATTTTCTCTGCAATCGAAATAGTGTTTCGCCGAATGTTTATAGTCCGGGCAGGTTTTCGGGTATCCCATGCACTCCGCATCTTTCGCACCGCTTCTATCTTTCATCCCGCCTCCGATGCTAAAAACATGCGCACGTCACGCTATATGTATTGCATATTTTTATGATAATTCAATATCGTCCAACATATTCTCAAACACAGATGCAACTGCGTTCAGTTCCTCATCATCTGTCACAATCTCATAAAGCGCCTGTTCTTCTCCGGGTTGTGACATATCACGTAAAATTAACGCTTCCGCGTCATCCTCTGTCGTATCTGTTACCAGAATATAATCTATCCCGCCAATTCTTGTCTGTTCTAAAACATAAAATTCCACGGATTCTTCTGTTTCTGTCTGAAAAACAATTTTCTCCATAAACAACTATATTCCTCTCATTTCGGCAGCTTAAGACTCTTTTTCATTCTTTAAATAATCCAGATAACCCTGTAAAATAAAGACTGCCGCAATCTTATCCACATATTCTTTTCGATGTTCCCGCCTGATGCCGGCTTCCATCATTGCCTTATCCGCCGCTACCGTTGTCAGTCTTTCATCCCACATCGTAACAGGCAGTCCGCTTCTCCGCTCCAGTTTTTCTTTGAACTCTAAAGAAAGCTCCGCCCTTTCCCCGATGGTATCATTCATATTCTTAGGAAATCCCAGAACGATTTCACTAACTTCATACTGAACAATCAGTTCTTCAATGCGCGCCAATGTCTTCCGTAACTTATTTTCATCCTGTCTTCTGATAATCTCAATTCCCTGCGCCGTAATAAGAAGCGGGTCACTGATTGCCACTCCTACCGTTTTAGACCCAAAATCCAAACCCATGATTCTCATAAGCTGTTCCTATTTCCGCAATGAATTTTTAATGTACTCTTTCAGCATTTCCTCTACCAGTTCATCCCGCTCCACTTTCATAATCAGGCTTCTTGCGCTTTTGTGACTGGTAATATACGTAGGGTCTCCCGACATAATATAACCCACAATTTGATTAACAGGATTATATCCTTTCTCCGTCAATGCTTCATAAACTGTCGCCAGAACGAGTTTTACTCCTGTTTCCGGTTCCGTTTCTACCCTAAAATATTGTGTATTCCCCAAATCCTGCATTTTTGCACCCCTGCTTCTTTCTTATGTTCTTATTATCATACTCTATCTGGAAATAAAATTCAATCAATCTCCACAAATTTTAACGTTCCAATACCATGATATCATCTTTTAGAAATTCCGTAAGTACTCCCGTCACCATGCAATTATGCATGTCTTCCTGTGTTTTTAACGCTGCTTTAATATACTGTTTCGTGTGCCCGGTTTGATAGAAATTCCCGTCTATTTCTTTTTGTTCCTCCAACAGTACCTCTATATCTTCTCCCATAAAAGACTGCCTGTACTCTTTGGACATCCGCTGTTCCAACTGCATCAGTCTGTTGCTGCGCTGTGTTTTTACGGAATCAGGAACCTGCTGCTCCATGACTGCCGCCCTTGTCCCCTGTCTTTTGGAGTATTTAAAAATGTGCATTTCATAAAAATGAACTTTTTCCAAAAAAGCTTCCGTACACAAAAATTCTTCTTCCGTTTCTCCCGGAAAGCCGACAATCACATCGGTTGTAATGGCTGGTCTGTCAAAATACTTCCTTAGCATTTCTACTTTTTCCAAGTATTCCCTTGTCGTATAGTGCCTATTCATCCGCTGCAGCGTCTCGTCACAGCCGCTCTGTAAAGACATATGAAAATGAGGACATAATTTCTGAAACGTACTGATTTTTTGTACAAATTCTTCTGTGATAATAGCCGGTTCCAGAGAACCCAGCCGAATCCTCTGCAATCCATCCACTTCGTTCAGTTTTTCCAATAACTGCAATAATTCCGGCTTTCCTCTGTCTACACCGTAAGAACTAATATGAATGCCCGTTAACACAATTTCCTGACATCCCATTTTTACGATGCCTGAGACCTCCGTCAGGATATCCTCTTCCATACGGCTTCTTACCCGCCCTCTTGCATAAGGAATAATGCAATAAGAACAGAATTGATTACATCCATCCTGAATTTTCACATAAGCTCTGGTATGCTCTCGTGTCCATGCCGATGCCTCTACCGGCAGTGTCATTTCTTCATATTCTTTAGTTTGATTAATATCTATCAACGCTGTCCTTTGCAGTGTTTTATCTTTTTCTCTTTCCTCCAGATATTCCTCTAAAATCACCGCAATCTCTTTTTTACGGTTGTTGCCGACTGCCAAATCAATTGCCGGATCCATAGCGATTTTATCCCCTCCGGTCTGCACATAACAGCCTACTGCCACCACTACCGCATCCGGATTCTTCTTTTTGGCACGATGAAGCATCTGCCTGCTCTTTTGGTCCGCGATATTGGTTACTGTACAGGTATTGATAATATAAATGTCGGCATTCTCATCAAAAGGTACAATTTTATAGCCTTTTTCTTTTAATATTTGTTGCATAACGTCCATTTCATAACCGTTTACTTTACAGCCAAGATTATGTAATGCTATACTTTTCATAGTAATCCCCGCATTTTTTGTATTGTTTTATCATTGACTTTTATCCAATCAACATATAGTATTATAGCTAATAGTACTAAATAAAGTTAAAGGAGGTAATTCTTTATGAAAACAGTTCAAATATCTTTAAACTCTATTGATAAGGTTAAATCTTTTGTAAATGATATTACAAAGTTTGATTATGATTTTGACTTAGTATCCGGCAGATATGTCATTGATGCAAAATCCATTATGGGTATTTTCAGTCTGGATTTATCCAAACCGATTGATTTAAACATCCATACGGAAGATGGCGCTGACGAAATCATGGAGACTTTAAAGCCTTATCTGATGTAAGTAAAACAACATAGTGTTTTGCTGACAAACATAAACGCAAGCTTAACGGCTTGCGTTTTTTATGAGACAATAATCAACTCATCAGTCTCCAATGCCGTTTGTACCAGTTCTTCTATCTTTTCTTTCAGATTTTCTTCATGTCTTTTTATAATTTTCAGGTTCGGTTTTGTAACCGGATGCTTTGCCACAAATATGGTACAGCAGTCCTCATAAGGTAAAATGGATGTTTCATAAGTATCAATTTTCTCGGATATATCAACAATTTCCATTTTATCAAACCCGATTAGCGGTCTGTACACCGGCAGCTCGCATACTTCATTTGTCACAAGCAGACTGTTCATCGTCTGAGAAGCCACCTGCCCGATGCTTTCTCCGGTAATAAGACCAAGGCACTCCGACTCTTTGGCAATATGCTCTGCAATCCGCATCATATAACGGCGCATGATAATTGTTAATTCATCATGCGGACATTTGTCATAAATATACATTTGAATATCCGTAAAATTAATGACATGCAGATAAATCGGTCCCGTATACTGAGCAACTTTCTTTGCCAAATCAATCACTTTCTGTTTTGCCCGTTCACTTGTATAAGGCGGTGCATGAAAATAAACCGCATCAATTTTCACGCCGCGCTTGGCAATCATATATCCCGCCACGGGAGAATCAATACCTCCGGATAATAAGAGCATTGCCTTGCCGCCTGTACCGACCGGCATACCGCCCGGTCCCGGAATAATTTCCGAATAGAGATATATTTTATCCCGGATTTCAATGTGCAGCATAATATCCGGTTCATGTACATCAACAGACATTTCCGGATAGGCATCAAGAATAATGCCTCCCATCTCCATATTGATTTCCATAGAGTTCAACGGATAATTTTTCCTTGCCCTTCTTGCCGCCACTTTAAATGTTTTATGCTTGTCCGGATATACATCGTCCAGATATTTGACAACTCTTTCCCCCAGTTTTTCAAAACCTTCATCTTCTACGGAAACAACCGGACAAATACCGGATATACCGAATACTTTCTGCAAATAAGCAACTGTTTCTTCATAATCAAATTCAGACACCGCATCCACATAAATTCTGCCGTCGGTTTTCCGTACTTGAAAATCCCCGTCGCACTTTTTTAAGGCATGCTTAATCTGCTTTACCAATGCATCTTCAAAAAGATATCTGTTTTTTCCTTTTACGCCTATTTCCGCATATTTAATTAAAAATGATGTAAACATATCTTCTCCTCATCCGCTCTTACAGGAAATGAACAAAACAGGGCTTACGTTTCATGCCCCGTATTTTGCTCATTTCTCTCATTTTCTTTCTTAGCGTCTCGTATATTTTCTAAGTTCCGGTATCATGTCATGTAATGTCTGTACCGTATAATGAATTTCTTTCTCCGTTGTAAAAACAGAGAAACTGAATCGTATTGTCGAATCCAACAAATCTCTTTCCACGCCGATTGCTTTCAGCGTCTCTGACGGCTGTGGCTTGTGGGATGAGCAGGCGCTTCCTGCCGATACGTAAATACCTCTGTCTTCGAGTGCATGCAGTAACACTTCGCTTCGTACGCCTCTCACCGACACACTCACAATATGCGCTGCGCTCTCATAACCCATACAGCCGTTTATTTTGACATCCTGTATCTGCGAAACGCCCTTTATAAATTGTTCCCTTAAATAGTAAAGGCGTTCCATATCCGCATCCAGATTCTCATACACCAGTTCCGCCGCTTTGGCAAGTCCTGCAATGCCGGGAACATTTTCCGTGCCTGAACGCATCTCTTTCTGCTGTCCGCCGCCGTAAATAATCGGACTGACTTTCACTTTATCGCTTTTGTATAAAAATCCAACGCCTTTAGGACCGTGAATCTTATGCGCACTGACGGAAAGCAAATCTATTTTCATTCTGGACGGATAAATCCTGAATTTGCCAAATCCCTGTACCGCATCCACATGAAAAACAGTTCTGGGATTCATTCTCTTAATCAGTTCTCCCGCTTCCGCAATCGGCTCCAATGTTCCGATTTCATTGTTCGTGTGCATAATCGATACCAAAATCGTATCTTTTGAAATAGCTCTCTGTAAATCCTCCAAATGGATTTTACCCTGTTTATCTACCGGCAGATACGTAACACGAAATCCCTGTTCCTCCAGATATTTCATAGTCTGTATAATCGCCGGATGCTCTATCCGTGTTGTTATCAAATGCCGTCCCATACGGTGATTTGCCATTGCCGTACCGATTAACGCAATATTATCCGCCTCTGTTCCACCGGATGTAAACACGATTTCATTTTCATTGACCTTTAGTATTTTTGCAAGGGTTTCCTGCGCATATCGTAAATAATGCTCCGCTACGACGCCCTTATGATGCAGACTGGACGGGTTCCCGTAGTCTTTGCACATAATGTTCATCATAAGCTGCGCTGCTTCATCAAAGCATCTGGTTGTAGCCGAATTATCCAAATATACTTCCATAAACAGCTCCTATTTTATAATCATACTTAGTCTGCGATGTTTGCGTAACGCAAACTCGCGGTTGAAAGAATGCAATTCTTTCAACCTTCTTATAATGTAGTATATGATACTATTATGCCCTTTGACAGTATCAGTCTTTTTTTTCGTCATCTTCCAGATGATACATTAACCACGCCAGTACGGTCAGACCTGCTGTTTCCGTCCGCAAAATCCTTTTTCCAAGCGTAATCGGAAGAATGCCTTTCTCCATTGCCAGACTGATTTCACTTTCTTCAAATCCGCCCTCCGGACCAATAAAAACAGCTATGGATTTCCCCGGTTCTACAGCGCTTATAATTTCTTTTGTCTTAGCCATATCGCCCGCCAGTTCATAAGGAATCAATTTAATATCCACAGACTCCGCATATGTAATTGCTTCTTTTATGCTCATAACATGTTTTACGTTCGGTATGATTCCTCTTTTGCTCTGCTTCGCCGCCGCTTCCGCAATGCCCTGCCATCTCTCCTGTTTTGCTCTTGCCTTTTTCTCATCCAGTTTCACGACAGCTCTTTTTACGGAAACAGGAATCACTTCATATACGCCAAGCTCCACCGCTTTCTGTATAATAAGCTCCATTTTATCAGCCTTAGGCAGTCCCTGAAACAAATAAATTTTAGAGGGCAGTTCCACTCCGTCTTCTTTCACGAAACGCAGCGTACAAAGAATTTCCTCCTCCAGAAATTCCGTAATACCGCAGCGGTACTCTTTGTTATCTATGCCGTTACTGACGGCAATTTCTTCGCCGACTTTCATCCGCAGTACATTTTTAATATGATTTACATCGCTGCCCGTTATGATAATTTTATTTCCCCGGATTTGCGACGGTTCCACAAAAAACTGATACATTTTTTAACTCCTACAAAAATACATACGCCGAGTATTGCTCCCGTGCCGTCTATTATAACGTCTTTAATACTTCCTGCGCGTCCCGGCACAAAGAGTTGATGAAACTCATCACTTGCCGCATAAAGTATGGCAAATATTGCAGCAATCGACATCTTCTTACCTACCGCTATCTGCCGTTTCCCCAGCCATACATAAACCAAAACGGATAAAATGCCAAATTCCGTCATATGTGCCGCTTTTCTGACCGTACTTTCAATCGCATTGGCTATCCGCCGCAATTCCTCTTCATCCAAATTCAGATGAAAAAACAAACCGGTAGAACTTACGATTCGATAGCTGAATGCTTCGCTTACTTCACTGGACTCTTCTTCCTGCTGTGCGGAAAAAGCAAAAATAACGCACATCCATAGCACAGCAAGTATTCCTGCAATTGTTCTAATTTTCTCCATCATACTTTACGGGCCGTTACTGACACCCACTCGCCCTGATAAGTAATTTCCACTACTTCCAGTCCCGCTTCTTTGACTGCTTTTACGACCGTCTCTTCTTTCTCATTAATAATACCGGATGTAATATAGATACCGCCTTTTTTCATCTGTGCAACAATGACAGGCGTAAGCATTACCAATACATCCGCCAGAATATTCGCCACTACGATATCATAGCACATATAACCGACTTTGTCCTGTACTTCTTTTTCCGTAATAATATTTCCAATCATCATCGTAAAATCTTCTTCACGAATGCCGTTTGCTTCCATATTTTCTTTTACCGCTTCCAATGCACAGGGGTCGAGGTCCGTTCCGACTGCCTTTTTCGCGCCGTACATCAACGCAATGATAGCAAGAATACCGCTTCCGCTTCCGACATCTAAGAGCACTGTATCGGGCGTCACATATTTTTTAATCTGGCGGATGCAAAGCTGCGTCGTCTCATGCATGCCGGTTCCAAACGCCGTACCGGGGTCAATGTGCAGGATTTTTTTATTTTTGTCCTCTTCTTTCACATCTTCCCATGATGGAATAACTAATAAATCATCAATATAAAATTGATGGAAAAATTCTTTCCAGTTGTTTATCCAGTCGATATCCTCTGTTTCCTCTATCGTAATCGTTCCCTCTCCGATATCCATAAAGGTGCGCAGCTCGTCCAGTTCCTGTTTTACCTGCTGCAAAATACTTTCTTTATCCGTAATCTCTCCGTTCATTTCAAGACTGCCGTCTTCTTTTTCCTCTACAAAAAAGCTGAGATATGCCACGCCGTCATCTTCCATACCGACAGGCAGAATATCTACAAACATCTGCTCTTTCTCCCATGCGGTAAGCGGTACTTTATCTTCGATTTGCGCGCCTTCCAATCCGATATCATATAACGTACTGATAATGATATCCTCCGCCTCTGTTACTGTTTTTATTTTAAGCTTCATCCACTTCATAACTGTCTCCTATTCTTGCTCAACCTGCGATGTTTGTGCAAAGGCGTTATCAACGCCTGCGCAAACTCGCGGGTGAAAAATTTATTTTTCACCTTAGCTTCTCTGAATTTCATCAATCCGGCGGAGTTCCTCTTCACTGAAAACAATATTATCCAGCGCTTTTATATTATCCAAAATCTGCTCCGGTCTGCTTGCACCAATCAAAACGGAAGTGACTTTTCCGTCTTTTAAAATCCATGCAAGCGCCATCTGTGCCAATGTCTGACCTCTCTTTTCTGCAATTTCATTCAATTTTCTTACCTTCTCTAACAGTTCCGGTTTCAGCGCATCTTCATGCAGATAAGGACTCTTCCCTGTTCCGATACGGGAATCCGCCGGAACACCGTTTAAATATTTCCCGGTCAAAATACCCTGCTGCAACGGACTGAATGCAATACAGCCGATTCCGTTTTCATACAGAAAATCTTTCAATCCATCTTCTTCTATCCATCTGTTCAGAATAGAATAAGACGGCTGGTGTATAATAAACGGTGTCTTTAATTCTTTCAAAATTTGATATGCTTTTTCTGCCTGTTCTTTTTTATAATTGGAAAGACCTACATAGAGCGCCTTACCGGAACGCACAATCTGGTCTAACGCAAGCATCGTCTCTTCTATCGGTGTCCCGGCATCAGGGCGGTGATGATAAAAAATATCCACGTAATCCAGTCCAAGTCTTTTTAATGACTGATCCAGACTTGCAATCAGATACTTTTTAGAACCGCCGTCTCCGTACGGACCTTTCCACATATCATAACCTGCTTTAGTAGAAATAATCATTTCATCGCGGTAAGGCATCAAATCTGATTTCAAAATCTGTCCCATGCTGCTTTCCGCACTGCCATAGACAGGACCGTAATTATTGGCTAAATCAAAATGTGTAATACCATTATCAAATGCGGTAAATAAAATTTTTTTCATATTCTCCAGATTGTTGACAGAACCAAAGTTATGCCACATACCCAGTGATAATGCCGGCAGCTTTAAGCCGCTGTGTCCGCATCTGTTGTAAATCATCTTATCATATCTGTTTTCGTTTGAAATATACATTTTTTTGTCTCCTTCTTTTACCATGTATGTTCTGATTGTAACACATATCTTCGTTTCATAAAACCTTTCTCTGCTTTTTGATTTGTTTGGAAAGTATTTCAGTGTTTTCGCCAGTATACTGCTTTTCATTTGTCGGGCATAATGGAAAATAAGAAAATCGCTCCGCGATTATCTTGAACAAAAGATTTTTAATGAATGGAGAGGAAACAATGTATAAAAAAATCGCTTTATTAATTACCTCTTTCCTGATCATCTTTTCCTGTCTGTCCGGATGCGGTTCCGAACCGGCGCCGGAAGTGGAAGAACCGGAAATCATAGAAACAGTTCCGGAGGAAATAGAAGAACCGGAAGAAGTAGAGGAACCAGAACCAACCAGTATGGTTATAGAAGAAAGAGAACCCATTGACGGGCAGATACAAAGCTATTTGACCGGTGAGTGGACAGATGAAAAAATTGCTGCAAGAAGACCAATCGCCGTTATGATTCCCAATAACAGACCGGCTATGCCGCAATATGGGATTTCTCAGGCAGGCATTATATATGAGGCTCCTGTGGAGGGACGTATCACAAGACTGATGGCTGTTTTTGAAAATTTTGATGATTTGAAAAGAATCGGTCCCATCAGAAGTTCCAGAGACTATTTTGTTTATATGGCCACCGGCTATGAAGCTATTTATTGTAACTGGGGTCTTGCCGTACCTTATGTTGAAGAACTGATTAACCGCGATACGGTTTATAATGTCAGCGCCGCCGTAGTAGGCATTCATAAGCCTGCGGATGAAGCGTTCGACAGAATCAGCCGTCCGGGTTATGCAAAGGAATTTACCGGATACCTGATGATTGACGGTTTAATGAAGGCTGTAGACCGTCTTGGATATGACTGGAATTATGATGATGCTTACGTCCGTCCGTTTTTATTTGCTGCTGACGGCGTCATTGCTGATTATGCTGATAATGAAGATGCAGTCCTGATTTATCCCGGCGGGGAATCCGGCAGTAATACAGGCGGTTACGGAACTTATCATCCCTATTTTGAATACCACGAAGACGACAATCTTTACTATCGTTATCAGGACGGCAAAAAACAAATAGACGAATATAACAATGAACAGCTTGCCGTCACCAATATCGTTTTTCAGTACTGTCACGGTGAAGTCAGAGACGACCACGACTATCTCGCTTTCGGAGTTCATGGAGAAGGCGAAGCTGTTGTCTTTACAAACGGCAAGGTTATCAAAGGAACATGGGAACGCTACGACGGAGATTTTACACCGGCGAAGTATTTAGATGAAAACGGTGATGAAATCATCATGAATCAGGGTAAAACCTGGATATGCAATATCTGGGATGAATATGCAGAATTTGTAGAGTGGAAATAGAATACAGCAGTCATAAAAAGAGGGTGTCATATTCTGCACCCTCTTTTTTATTATTACCTGTCTTTATTTCCGAAATCTCTTTTTCCCTTTCGGTTCTTCCGCTCCGGAAGATGTCTGCTGTTTCGTGGCATTTAAGGTATCCCCGCTCTGCTCGTCAAACTGCTTTAAAAGATCTTTCGCTTCACGGGATAATTTATCAGGTACCTGTACTACCAGTGTCACATAATGATCGCCTCGCACATCCTTATTCCGTAACGACGGTACACCCTTTCCTTTCAGGCGTACTTTCGTATCTGTCTGCGTACCCGGCTTGACATCATAAATCACTTTACCGTCTACCGTGTCAATCATAATTTCGCCGCCAAGCGCCGCTACCGCAAAGGACATCGGAACCGTGGAATAAATATTATATTCCTGCCTCTGGAAAATCGGATGGCGTCCTACGATTACTTCTACCAGTAAATCGCCTCTCGGTCCTCCGTTCGTTCCCGGTTCACCTTTATCTCTGATTCTTACGCTCTGTCCGTTATCAATACCTGCCGGAATAGATACCTGAATTTTCTTTTTATTCGCAATGTATCCAGTTCCCCGACAGTCCGGACATTTCTCTTTAATCACTTTTCCTGTTCCGTGACAATCCGGACATGTCTGAACGTTTCTGACCGTACCGAAGAAAGACTGCTGCGTAAATACTACCTGCCCTTTTCCGCCGCATTTCGTACAAGTCTCCGGGCTTGTTCCGGGCTTTGCTCCGCTGCCGTGACAGGTCGTACACTCATCCTTTAATGTCAGCTCGATTTCTTTCTCAACGCCGAAAATAGCTTCTTCAAAAGTAATCCGTACACTGGTGCGAATATTGGCTCCTTTCATCGGACCATTGCTTCTGCCGCTGCGTCTGCCGCCGCCAAAGAAGTCACCAAAGATATCGCCAAAGATATCACCGAAATCCATGCTGTTGAAATCGAAGCCGCCAAAACCGCCGCCTGCGCCCGGTTCAAATGCCGCATGACCATACTGGTCATACTGCCGCCTTTTTTCAGGGTCGCTAAGGACTGCATAAGCTTCCGATGCTTCCTTAAATTTCTTCTCAGCTTCCGCGTCTCCCGGATTCATATCAGGATGATATTTTTTAGCCAGAACTCTATACGCTTTTTTGAGTGCTGCGTCGTCAGCGCTCTTATCCACGCCGAGAACTTCATAATAATCTCTTTTTTGTTCTGCCATGTTCCTAATCCTCCACGCCTATTTCAATCCGGAATTATACTTCTCTGTAATCTCCGTCTACAACATCATCTGCCGCTTCTGCTGCACCCATATCAGGTGCGCCCTGTGCACCTGCCGCTCCCATGTCCGGACCGCCCTGTGCCTGCTGCATATTCTCATACATCTTTGTAAATAAGGACTGGGCAGAATTTGTCAGTTTTTCTTTTGCTGCTTTCAGTTCATCAATCTGGCTGTCAGTCATTTCCTGATCTTTCGTCTTTTCCAGAATATCTTTCACTGCCTGCAAGTCAGCTTCTACTCCCGCTTTTTCGGATGCGTCAATCTTATCTCCTACTTCTCCGAGCGCTTTCTCTGTCTGGAATACGAAAGAGTCTGCGTCATTTCTTGTATCAATAGCCTCTTTTCTCTTCTTATCCTGTGCTTCGTATTCAGCCGCTTCTTTTACTGCCTTATCGATTTCATCATCAGACATATTAGAGCCTGCCGTAATCGTGATGTGCTGCTCTTTTCCTGTTCCCAAATCTTTTGCGGATACATTTACGATACCGTTTGCATCAATATCAAATGTAACTTCAATCTGCGGAACACCGCGCATTGCCGGCGGAATACCATCCAGTCTGAACTGTCCGAGAGATTTATTATCTTTCGCAAACTGTCTCTCACCCTGTACTACATTAATATCAACAGCGGTCTGGTTATCTGCCGCAGTAGAGAAAATCTGACTCTTCTTAGTCGGAATGGTTGTATTTCTTTCAATCAGTCTGGTAGCAACGCCGCCCATTGTCTCAATGGAAAGGGAAAGCGGAGTTACATCCAGTAACAGGATTTCACCTGCACCTGCATCGCCGGCAAGTTTACCACCCTGAACAGATGCACCAAGTGCAACACACTCATCAGGATTCAGGCTCTTATTCGGCTCATGTCCTGTCAACTGTTTTACTTTTTCCTGTACGGCAGGAATACGTGTGGAACCGCCGACTAATAACACTTTGCCGATATCTGAATTGGTAAGTCCTGCATCTTTCATAGCATTCTGTACCGGAACTGCCGTTCTCTCTACCAAATCATGTGTTAATTCATCAAATTTTGCTCTTGTCAGGTTCATATCAAAATGAAGCGGACCGCTTGCGTTCATGCTGATAAACGGCAGATTGATATTCGTAGTTGTTGCTGAAGAAAGTTCTTTCTTTGCTTTCTCTGCAGCTTCTTTCAATCTCTGAAGCGCCATCTTATCCTGGGATAAGTCAACGCCGTTTGCATTCTTAAATTCCGATACCATCCAGTCGATAACTTTCTGGTCAAAATCATCACCGCCAAGGTGCGTATCACCATTTGTTGCAAGAACTTCGATAACGCCGTCACCGATTTCAATCAAAGAAACATCAAATGTACCGCCGCCCAAGTCATATACCATGATTTTCTGCTCTTTTTCATTATCCAGACCGTAAGCAAGCGCTGCTGCCGTAGGCTCGTTAATGATACGTTTTACATCCAAGCCTGCAATTTTTCCGGCATCTTTTGTTGCCTGTCTCTGTGCATCGTTGAAGTAAGCAGGAACCGTAATAACAGCTTCCGTTACTTTCTCACCCAGATAGTTTTCCGCATCTGCTTTCAATTTCTGAAGAATCATAGCTGAAATCTGCTGCGGAGAATATTTCTTGTCGTCAATCATACGACCCCTGTCCGTACCCATATCTCTTTTAATAGATGCAATGGTGTTATCCGCGTTTGTTACTGCCTGACGTTTCGCCGGTTCACCGACAAGTCTTTCTCCGTTCTTTGTAAATGCTACAACGGACGGTGTTGTTCTTGCTCCCTCCGTATTGGCGATAACGGTCGGTTTACCGCCTTCCATAACTGCTACACAGCTATTTGTTGTTCCCAAATCGATACCAATAATTTTACTCATAATTTCTTCCTCCTAATGATATATCTTATTTATATTATTTACTTATTGTACAACCGCTACCATACTGTGCCTTACAACACTGTCGCGGTAAGTATAACCTTTTTGCAGTTCCTGTGCGATAATGCCGGATTCATATTCTTCACTTTCCACCTGCATGACCGCATTATGAAATTCAGGGTTAAATTCCTGTCCGACCGCTTCAATCGGTTTGACATCTATCGCTTCCAGTTCCGTCAAAAGCTGTTTATAAATCATTTCCATTCCCTGCGCAAACGCGCCGCCTTTTTCTCCTTCCGGAACGGTTGCAAGACCTCTTTCAAAATTATCAACGACCGGCAGAATTTTTTCTATCACGCTTTTAGCTCCGGTTTCAAACATTGGCGTTTTCTCTTTTTCCGTT
>CAMWMM010000030.1 GCA_947175285.1 uncultured Lachnospiraceae bacterium | reverse complement strand
TCTTTCATAAACAATATTCTGTCACAATAGCTGGCTGCCATAACATCATGCGTGACCATCAATATGGTTGCGCTATATTCTCTGCAAAGCATAGAAAATGTGTCTAAAAGCTGTCTTGCAGCATGGGAATCCAATGCCCCGGTAGGCTCGTCCGCAAGTATAATGTCTGGATTTACCACTATGGCGCGGGCACAGGCGCAGCGCTGCCGTTGTCCTCCCGATACCTCATATGGAAATTTATCTAATATGGACGATATATCCAGCTTTTCAGATAAATTCAAAATCATTGGACGGATATTTTCTTTGGAAACATCTTTGATTGTCAAAGCAAGTGCAATATTTTCATAGATAGTTAAATTTTCAAGCAAATTGTATTCTTGAAAAACAAAACCTAAATGTTTCCGCCGAAACTCTGCGGTATCTTCTTCCGGTATATCCACGATATTCTGTCCGCTGATTCGTATGATTCCATTCGTTGGTTTATCTATCGTGGCTATTAAATTAAGCAATGTTGTTTTCCCGGAACCGGAAGCTCCCATAATTCCGACAAAGCTGCCTTTCGCTATCCGGAAACTTACATCATTTACGGCTAAAACGGAATTATTTTCTGTTTCGCGTTTTATCGAAACATTTTCATATAGCTTAGAAACATTCTCAACTTCTAAGACATTTGGTTGTATATTTTCACATTCTTTTGATTCCCATTTATCGTGCCCCAGCCAGCTTATAACTACTTCCATAAGTACCTCATCCGCTTTTTCTTTCAAATTCTCTTCTGCAATACACTCTCCCGCAAATAATTCATTCAAGGTGATGTCTAAAAGAGTACATAATGGAACAAACAAAGATAAATCCGGCATAGACCGTCCTGTCTCCCATTTTGAAACGGCTTTATCAGTTATTCCTAATTTTTCCGCTAACTGGCTTTGTGTCCAGCCTTTTGCTTTCCGGCGTTCGGAAATAAATGCTCCAATTCTGATTTGATTCATTATTCAACCCTCCTGCTTACGGTAAATTATATAAATCCGGCATAAAAATGAACACCTACTGGCGGTAGAGTTGCTTTGTTTAATCCGATTGAATATTAATAAACTTCAATATATTCTCATTCATCGGCTGAATACGATTATATAAAAACCCAATTTCACGAGGGGATATTGGTTTAGATAATTCTATTTCAATAAGTGAACCTGCATTTAATTCCTGTTCCACAAATTGTTTTACAACGCAGGATACGCCAATCCCCATTTTGGCAAATTCAATCAGCAAATCCATTTCGTTTACTTCAAGAATATGCAAAGGCGCAATTTTATTCTGCGCATAATAACTGTTCAAGTGCTTTCGGGAAACATTATCTTTATCAAGCAATATAATATTGCCATGCTCAAATATCTTGTCATTATCACAATTCAATTTATCCCGATATGCGGGAGTACAAACGAATATATATTCAATTACTCCTAAAGAATGATATATTGCTGTTCTTAAATTTTCCGGTTTTGCTGCAAGAGCTAAGTCTATATTACACTGTTCTACCATTGAGCAGGCTGCGGATGATGATGTGCAGGTAATAGACACATCCGTATTAGGATATAAACTTGTAAATTCTTTTAGATAAGGCATAAGAAAATGCTTGCATAACACATTACTGGCGGCTATACGCAAATATCCTGTATTCTGATGAAATCTGAGCCTGTCTTCCGTATCTAAAAGTATATTGAATGCCCGTTTCGCATTCTCATATAACTTTCTTCCGTTTTCTGTCAGTTCCACTCCTTTTGATTTCCTGATAAAAAGAGTTGTATTAAGACTGTCTTCCATTTTCTTAATGGTGATACTGACTGCCGGTTGAGATATATATAATTGCACAGCCGCCTTTGAAATGCTTTTGCACTCCGCAACCGCAAGAAAGATTTTATATCTTGAAAGATTATCAAATGTTTCCATATCGGCTCTCCTATAAATTCATTTTATATATATTATAAATTACATATATTTGAATTATATCATTGACAAAAGTATAATTCAAGAAACGAAAGACAGTATGCAATTATGATACAAAATGATTGGAGAGTGATAATATATGTGGAATGCGAACTTATATGATACATTTAACAAAGAAAGAATGCAGCCGTCAATTGATTTGGCAAATAGAATAGATAAAATATGCGTACGAATATTAGATGTAGGCTGTGGAACAGGCATGAGCACTTTGGCTCTTAAAAATAGATTCCCGGAGGCAGAAATTGTAGGTGTAGATTTATCTGCTGCTATGCTGGAAAATGCGAAGAAACTTTTGCCTGATGTAAAATGGATACAAAGAGATTGCAGCGAAAGTTTGGAGGATTTGGGACAATTCGATTTGGTATTCTCAAATGCTTTTTTGCAATGGCTTTCCGATCAGGAAAATTTTATTAAAAATATACGGAAGTGTATAAGAGAAAACGGTATACTGGCTTTGCAGATTCCAAATTTTAAACCTATGATGATTGCCAATATTATTAGAGAATCAGCCAAAGAATTTGATACTAATGGTGATATTTTTACCGATATGCATAACAATTGTCATAATCATTCACTTACAACCTATTATAATATGGTGTCAAAATATTATTCTGATGTGGAAGTATGGCAGACAAATTATATTCATCAAATGGATAGCAGTGATGCAATAGTTGAATTTGTAAAGAGCACAGCTTTGATTCCATATTTGAAAAGGCTTTCGGAATCACAAGAAAAAGAATTTTTAGCTCACTTAAAAAAGAGGACTGCTGAATACTACAAACCATGTGAAAACGGTAAAGTTCTGTTTCCATTTGAAAGAATATTCGTACATGGCCTGAACAGCACGACATTCCTTTACTCTTGATTTTAAAATCTGCTTCATACACAATGTTCAATGAACGGCTCCATACATACCTGTTTTGTACCTCTTACCGCGGAATGCTTGAGGAAGAATCCGTGAACACTTATAATCGTATTGGAGGTGTAAAATGGATATCCAAATTGTTGAAAATATGAAAGAAAACTTGCAAATAATAATTTATTGCAGGCAGATTGGTGATGAGGTTATGCGGCTGAAAAGCCATATTGAACTTTCGATAAGAAGCTGCAGGCAAAAAAGATAATGAATTACACTTTATCAATTCGTTTGATGTTTTGTATTTTGAATTTTTTCGGTAAAGCTTTGAAAATTTACTATTGCATCCGCCCCACAATACGTTTCACTTCCGAAAGATACATCCTCCCGAACATATTCAGGTGATTTAACAGATGGTAAAGATTATAGATATCACGGCGCCGCTCATACCCCGGCTGTAAAGGTGATATTTCTTTATAAGCATCATAAAAGACCGGTGGAAATCCGCCGAACAGTTCTGTCATTGCAAGGTCAGCTTCAGCATGTCCCACATAAGCTGCCGGGTCAATCAGCCATGCCCTGCCGTCATTTCCCGTGATAACATTTCCCGACCACAAATCACCATGCAGCAAGGAAGGATATTCCGGTTCTACAAGAATTTCATCAATATGATCAAGCAGTCGGATTATCCTTTTCCAATCCTTTTGTTCAAAATACCGGTCAGCAGCCTTAAATTGCGGCTCAAGACGGCAATCACGGAAAAATCCTGTCCAACTCTCATACTCTGTATTGATTTGCCTGCGCCTGCCAATATAATTGTCATAGTTAAAACCGTATTTCCCGTTTGAAACCAATTCGACGGTTGATGCCCTGTGCATATTGGATAGCTGTCCGGCAAAGTCTACCCAATAATTTGCGCAACGGCTTTTAGCAGAAACAAACTCTAACAGTAAAAAGGAATATCCGCCTCTGTCCTCATCAGTTCCCACCGCAAGAATGCGCGGCGTATTAATAGTTTTTGTCCGGGAAATCGCACTCAGACCCACCGCTTCCGCAGCAAAAAAAGAAAGATTTTCTTTTGTATTGGATTTCATAAAAACAGACTTGCCATCTGCAAGTGTAAGCCCATATGCTTCATTGATATCGCCGCCGGATATCCGGTTTACGCTTTCGACCTTTGTTCCTTCTCCAAAAAGCGAGCATAGAGCATTCGTCAGAGAAGTAAATTGCTGTGGTGTATTCATATCAAGAACCTCCGTATTTAACCCTCACTGCATGCCAGCATCTGCTTCGCCTTATCTACATAAAACAGCCTGTTCCCATTCTCTATCACATATTGGCAGTCCAGTATTGCCGCTTCCCGCTTTTTCTGCATGTTATGCACTTTTGCATCTACCCAATGGTTTGCCACTCTGTGAAGTCTGGAACCTTTTGTCCACTCCGGCCGGCAGCTCAAGTTTTCGTAGACACTAAAATCTCCCCTATTCAGTGAAAAATGCAAATCTATCATTTCTATTTCTTCTTTTATCGATTTCCGATATCGTTTCTTGATATTACTATCTTCTGACATTTGGAGAAAATAATTCCGCATATTATTCAATACGATTTCATCATTTCTACAGCAGTAATAGAAACGCATATTCGCATGGAAAGAGACAAGCAGATTCTGCCTCGACCTATCCGACTCCAACTCTCTTCTGTCTATCTGGTTCAATATAGAAAAAGCTCTTTCATAATCACCCTGAAACATCACACTGGAAGAAATATATAAGTGATACTGCCATTTTATAGAGGAACTTTTTCTTCTCTCCAACTCTTTCTTTGCATATGCCAGATAATAATAAGTATAAAGTTCTTCCGCCTTAAAAGGGTCGCATTCCTCAGTGAGAATCTTATGTATTCTGGCATAATATATCAAAATACATAACCCCAAGACAAGAAATATCGCCATTGTAATATAGAATACTATATTATAACGGTTAAACGTAAGCATAAAGAAACCAAAAACCAAACTGGTAAGTATATAAAAAACTACCTGCGCTATTTTATTTTGCTTTATCATCTTTATGGCGATTTTTCCGCCCTCTGTCTGTGCCAGTTCCTCTAATGACTTTTGTAACAATCTGCATTTCCTCCTACTGCTCTCTCACCAGTTCCCCAAACTTAGCAATTTCAACCGGCTTCGAATAATAATACCCCTGAAACCAAGTCGCCTTGTATCCCCGCAGGTAATTCTGCAATTCCTCCGTCTCCACGCCCTCCAGGCATGTACTCATACCGGAACTGTTGGCAAAATCTACGATTGATTTAACCATCGCCTGCTTTTTGGCATCTTCGGTAATCCCCCTGATAAAACTCATATCCAGTTTAATCTCATCCATCGGTGCATTAAGCACAATTCCGGAAGATGCGCTTCCGGTTCCGTAATCATCCATTGCCATGCGAATGCCATATCCCTGAAAAAACTCTACTTCTCTTTTTATCACATCAAACGGCATATCCTTACACCGTTCCGTCAATTCCAGGCACAAGTGGGCAGCCGGAAATTTCGTCTCTTCCAAAATGCGCAGCACCTCGGTGCGAAACTCTTCCCTCTCCATCTGTCTTGCCGACACATTGACATTAAGAACAAACTCCGGTAATACTTCAAGCAGTCCTACGGTTTCCTGCAAAGCCGTCTCCAATACATAATTGCCGAGTTCATACATTACGGGGTCTTTTTCCATCCATTCAATAAACATGCCCGGCGGTACGTTCCCATAAGGCTCCCTGTGCCATCTGACAAGCGCTTCTGCTCCTACAATACGTCCCGTTTCTGAAGTTACGATTGGCTGGTATACTACATAAAAGCCATTGCAGCCTTCCCTGACCGACTGGTGAATGACTTTTATCAAATCTAAATCCACATTCCCGGAAGTACGCACTTCATCGTTAAAAATAATCAGTTTTCCCTGATGCTCCGTTTCCGAATGCCCAAGCGCATAAGCAGCCTTGGAACTTAAGGAATCCGCTTTTCCGTCATACTGTTCAATTAAAATCGCTCCCGCACATATTTTCAGCGTAACATTCCTATTATCTACATTGATTCCATTTGCAAGCTTTTCTCTCAGCGTCTGCTCGAAAACAAGCAGTTTCTCTCTATCGCATCCTCTTAGGATAAATCCGAACTTCGGACCGTCTAAGCGGTAAACCGCACTGTTTTCATCCATCATGTAAATAAGCTGCAGCGCCGCTTCTTTTAGTATCTGGTTCGTAAATTCATTTCCATAAATAATAGTCAGATTGGTAAACCGTTCCAATTTTATCTTTAAAACGGCAAAATGTTCTTTTCTTTCAATCATTGTCCCCAAATCAGCTACGAATCTTGCCTGCGAATATAAATCTGTCAAGGCATCAATTCTCGGCAGGACATTTTCATTATGCAGAATAATAACAAGATATGACTCCGCATTCTTCTCATCCGTCACAATATCCGTATGAAAACTGAACATATGGCATTCCCCTGAAGCATCTTTCATACGGACGCATAATTCCCTGTCTAAATCTATTCCCTGTACCCTCTTAGGAAGTTCTTCTTCATATTCCCATAAATCATCCGAATAAATCAGCCTGCTCATAATCTCATAATGGTCCGCACTATATGTATCCGGTACCCCAAAATAAGCTTTGAACGCCTCTGAAAACCATACCCTATTCTGCTGCAAATGCAGAATATAAAGGTAAGTATCTTCTGCCAGCGTATTTGCTGTATTCATCAGTGAATCTATGTAACTTTCATTTTCGTGCCAAAATTTTTCATGCCAAAATCCCTGTTCTCTCATGTTCCCTCCATTCTTACACTGAATCGTTGCTGTCAGGCGGCGATTATTAATGTTGAACGTTTTTCATCTGTTTTTCCATATTTCTGGCAATTACCGGTTCCATGCACTTTTTCAGAAGAGGAATTAACTCGTGGTCGAAATTCTCCCGCACCGCTGTCTCCTTGCCGATGACAAGCGTTGATTCTTTCTCCGGTGTAGAAGCATCCCACTTAGGCACTTCAGGATTTTCCGGATTTCCTGTTTTGGCAAATGCCATAAAGGAATCAAACATTAATTTCTCAACCCGCTCCGTAACACCTTTTTCCTGTGTATAAGGTGCAAACTGTGTAGTATGGAAGAAGTAAGGAATATCGGCGCAATGCCACGGTGTACGTCCTCCGTCAAAATTCATATCCAGATTAAACATATAAGACCATACTTTCCCGCTGCATCTGCTTCTTTCCCTGATATAGTCAATCTCAGGCATCCTGAACAGAAAGTCCATTGTCAGGATATCCACTGGGTTACGTTCCGGATAAACTGTCTGGAATAAACGGAGCAGTTCTTTCGATTCCTCTTTTCCTACTTCCTGCTCCACCATATGTATGCCTTCTTCTTTTGTCAGTTTGGAGCGATTATACGGAGTCGGCGCAAAAGAACCGAATTCTCCGAATACACTGCCTACCATTAACGGTATATGTGCAGTTTCTTTACGGAAACCGTTCTTCACAGGATTTCCCTTATAAAAAGCATTCACATATGGTGTACAGCCTACATATTCTCCTGCTTTTTCCAGTGCAGGCTTTACTTTTTTATATGCCGAGGCAAGCGCCTCATAAGGAACTGTCTCAAGAGCTTTTATATCATTAACCTTAAGTTCCTCCATAAGAGCATGCCCTAATTTCTCTCCGCTTCCCTTTCCATCCGCAATGGTAAGGTCATCAATTACGCCGCTCATGTTAATTCCTTTGGCATAAAGTCCGTCCGCTGCAGGCGTCTGCAGCAAAGTTGTTACTTTCATACCGCCGCCGGACTGTCCGAAAACAATCACGTTTTCCGGATCGCCGCCAAATTTTTCTATATTGTCATGCAGCCATTGTAAAGCTGCAACGATATCGTCCGTTCCTGCATTTCCGGAGTTTGCATATTCTTCCCCAAACGGTGAAAGGTCACAATATCCCAATATATTCAGTCTGTGGTTGACAGACACTACTACAACCTGTCCTAACTTACACATATTTCCGCCTTCATAGGCAATCTGCTCAATCGAAGACCCATCAGTGAATCCGCCTCCGTGAAGCCATACCATAACAGGGCGTTTCTTACCATCCAGCCCCGGCGTCCAGATATTCAGGTTTTGACAGTCTTCGTTCATAACCCAGTAGCGATGCGGTACCATCAGTTCGCCATTCGGTTTCGGCAGTTCCATAAGCGGGCATACATAACCGTAATTTACGGCTTGAAACACATCCTTCCAAGGCTCTGCCGGCTCCGGCGCATGAAAACGTTTCGCTTTTGCATATGGGATTCCCTTAAATATATAAACATCATCATAAAAATAGCCGCGAATTTTTCCTTTTCCAGTCTCCACAAGTGCAGTATCTTCGTCGTAAACAAAATTTTTCTCCATAAGCGCTACCTCCTGACTATACCGTTATATTGTACCATAAAGTACCTGATATGTCAGCTAGGTGAAATGCTTTTCATTTCTATATAACGCCAGTGTTTCATTACCTTCCAAAACAGAAAAGTTCTTAAATGACTATAGTTATTTTGCGGACTCGAAATTTTCAGCTTTATACTATATAGTTTACTTGGCATATATTAGTGATTATTGATATGGAGAAAATAAATGACTGTAAACGAAATAAAAAAGTATAGAAAACAGGCCGCTTATTCATATAGTCTGGGTTCCTTTCCGACATTTGAATTACTGCAAACTAAGCCGGAAATTATAGAAATGATCTTGGTTCATTCGGATATCAATACGGAGATTCAAAATAAATTAACGTCAGAATGCAAAACGGCGGGCATATTATCCTTTTATGCTAAACGGAGTGTATAGGCTGGGAACCTTTGAACATCCGGGAAATAAGTCATATTCATTGATTTTCGGAAACGAAGCAAGCGGATTAGATGACAGTTATTTGAAGATAGGAAAAAGTATTGTGATTTGGTAAATCTGCAATATGAGATATTTCGGATTTAAATATCCAATATAATTATAGTTATTTTATCCACTGGCATATCGGTTATTTATAGTGTAAAATAACAATATATTGGAAGGAGTGATGCACATGATGAAAAATTTATGCGGATTCAGCCATAAATTAGGCGCTCATGCCCATGCAGAATAGCAGTTATATAGATATCTGTGTGGGCTACTAAAACTATATAATCTGCTGTTTCTGCACTTGTTTATGATTGAATAGATAAGGAGCGGGAAAGATGAAATACAAGAATGCAGCAGAAATTTTGCCTCCTGTATTATTACGGGAGATTCAATATTATATCGAAGGAGAACTTTTATATATTCCCAAGTCCGAATCAAAACTGGAATGGGGTGAAGTCAGCGGATCAAAAAAGTTCTATTCTGAAAGAAACAGTCGGATCAGAGAATTATTTCATGCCGGTGTGCCGATTGAGGAACTGGCTAAAAAATTCGGATTGTCCGGCAGCACAATTAAAAAAATTATATATCGGAAAAAGTAGTATATGAATAGCCTCCCGGAATGTCAGAAATGATAATTCCGGGAGATTTTATTAGATGCGGCCCCCATTTTGGATGCTATTAAGGGTTTTTGTCAAATTTCTCTTAATCGTATAAATCGTCGCTCCATAATAACATACAAGTATCAGCACAATCAGCAGAGCGGGAATCATCACACCAAACTGAAATCCTGTGCTGCCGATATAGGTATACACTTTATGCCCATATCGCACAACAAAAGAATAAATCAGCAACAATGCAATCATAAACGCAAGCACACAGGGTGTAAAGAAATAATATAGGCTCTGCATGCTTACCATTTTTACAATATCACCCCTGTCTACACCTATTTGATACAAAGTCCGGTACTGCATACGATGGTCAATGGAATCCGCCACCCCATGCAAAGCCAACACTGTCATGCAGATGATAAAAAAGATAATTCCGGAATAAATACCCAGCAGGCGGATACTGGTTACAGTCAAAACAGTATCATTATTTTCCTGCGTACGGAAGCGGATCGGATCTATAAAACTGTAATAATGTATGTCCGAATCATATTTCGCCTCATATCGGTCAAAAAGATATTCATAACGGTTCCGGAAGGTCTCTGAAATCTCCTTCCGTATGGTATCGCAAAGATCATACGGAATTACATTTTCCGTATTTGCATAATAACAGGTACGTGCCAGATGAAGATTGTCACATACGGTGTCAGGGAACACCAACACGCTCTCGCCATTGTTAAACAAATACGTTCCTAACGGTTCATTGTAAACCACCGTATCTGCCAGTACCAATACCGTCCCATCGTCTAATTGAAGTTTCCTTGTGCCTGTGCCGATACTTTCTTCGGTACTTTCCATGTCCATTTCATAATCCAGGTGCATAAAAAACTCGTTATCCGCTAATGGAACCGGTTCAAATCCTGCCATCCCTCGCATGGCATTGTACTCTGAAATCCTCATAGCCAATCTCGGAAGGTCACGCCAGTATTCCCTAGTATCAACCGTATTAAAATCCCTTTCCCACACAAAATAACTTCTCTGGGATACTTCCTCTGACACTGCGACGCCATGTTCCTGCAGTATATCCCCTATAAAAGAAAAGTCAATCTCAGGAATATCTTCCATTTCATCAATATACATATAAGTGTTATATATCATGATGTCATAAGGCATCCGATAGTCCAGATATCCCTCCCCGATCTCCGCCAGCATGGGCAGGATCACAAAAGCCACAAGCGAAACCGTGATCGCCAGCGTTGAGATAGAAAGTATCCTCGCAGTAGATGATACCTTCCGGAACAGATTGCCCAACAGGACAGAATTGATATTGTGGTTCTTCCATTTCCTGCGCTTTCGGATCATAGTTATGACAAATGCCAGTGCATCGTATAAAGCGAATATCCCTATAATCGCTGCAACAATAGCCACTGCCTGATAGCGGTTACTGATTTCCTCGGGGATATTACCGGCAAAAATGCCCTTTATATGAGAAAACTGATACAGAACCACCCAGACAATTCCAAAACACATCAGTGTCGTAATAAGTGAAACAAAATAACGGCCTTTCTTTTTCCGCTGTCCCTCATTTGCCTTCTTTTCATTCAACAGGTCTATGAGCCTGATTTTATAAATCCTGCGTACATTCCACGCTCCAACAATAAGAAATGCAATACCAAAAAACAACAAGGTCATAATCATAGTATCCGGATAAAATCCAAGACGGAATGCTCCTAAACCTCCAATCGTTCTCAAAACAAAAGCTGTCATCATTCCGGACAGCACCGTACCCAAAATACAGCCTATAAATACAGCCGCAATACCAAAAACAAAAATTTCACTGAAAAACTGCCTTGCAATCGCTTTCTGCTCCATACCAAGAATCATATAAACGGAAAATTCACGGCTGCGCTGTTTCAGCATATAGGTATTGATATAACGAATCAGTGCAACAAAAATGATGGAAATTGCCAGTACGGCATAGCGGATCGTATCTTGAAACAGCACCAGCGAATAATTACCGTCTCCGCCTAAAATGTCATTATACCGGCTCGTCAGGGAAAGAAAAGCAAAGAACAATGTAGTGCTGATGACAAGGGTAAAAAAATAGAGTATATAATCCTCTAATGCTCTTATTATGTTGTTTCTGAAAAGTTTAGCGTACATCCGTTTGTCCACCCCCCATCATAGTGAGGACATCCAGTATCTTTTCAAAGAATACCTTACGGGAATCTCCACCTTTCAAAATCTCGGTAAAAATCACGCCATCCCGCAAAAATAAAATCCGCTTCGCATAGCTGGCGGAAAAAGCGTCATGTGTCACCATAAGAATGGTAGCCGCAAGCTGCTCATTGATGCTCTGCATAGTATCAAGAAGCATCTGTGCCGAATGACTGTCCAAAGCTCCGGTAGGCTCGTCTGCCAAAATCAGTTTGGGTTTATTAATAATGGCTCTGGCACAGGCACAGCGCTGCTTCTGTCCGCCGGATACCTGATAAGGGTACTTATCCAAAATATCCGTAATGTTAAGGTTTCGCGCCATCTCCTGTACCTTATCTTCAATCTGATTTACCGGCACTTTGTTGATGGTAAGTGCCAGCGCAATATTTTCCGAAATCGTCAGTGTGTCAAGCAAATTAAAGTCCTGAAATATAAAACCCAGATTTTCCCTGCGGAATCTGGCTAGTTCTTTCTCTATGGAATGCTTTTTTTCCATTATTTCCGTCACATCGGTTCCGTCCAGATAAATATGCCCTGCACTGACGGTATCAATCGTGGAAATACAGTTTAAGAGCGTCGTCTTGCCGGAGCCGGAAGCTCCCATAATGCCGACAAATTCTCCATTATTCACCGAAAAACTAATATCGTTAATCGCTTTTGTAAGATTCCCCTGATTTCCATAAAATTTCTGGATATGCTCCAGCCTTAATATTTCTTTCATAGCAATAACCATACCTTTCTCTAAGCCCACAATTTTGTCTTTATTGTAAATGAAAGAGGCTGCTGCTTGTATCAGGTTTTCTTACAAAGTTCTAACAAAAATGTAAGAATCGAGTGCAAACGCACTCGATTTCTGCTTACTGCACCCGCTGAATAAAGTCATTGATATGAAAGCTAAGCCGGACGATAGTGCCGTTTCCCTCAGAATCGGCGCAAATTCCAATCCCTAATTTATCGCACAGCCGTTTGCACAGATACAGACCTATGCCTGTGGAACTTTGTGACGCTTTTCTTCCGTTTTGTCCGGTAAAACCCTTTTCAAAGATACGCGGCAAATCAGCGGCGTCTATCCCGATTCCATTATCCTGCACACAAAGAATAATTTGATTGCCCTGATATTCCGTATAAAATTTCAGTATAGGCTGCTTAGTCCGGTATTTAACAGAGTTGACAATAAGCTGATTCAGAATAAAGCATAACCACTTTTCATCAGAGTAAACGGTATCGTCTGTTTCCTGTAAGTCAATTCCAACGCCGTTTTGCAATAGCAGATACTTATTTTCTGCGATTGACTCATGAACCACATCAAACAGACGAATCTCCCGTACTGAGTAATCTTTTTCCGTATGTTCGCTCCGCGCATAATAAAGTGCCTGTTCCGTATAGCGGTTTACTTTCTCAAGTTCCACCAGTAGTTCCCTTTCCACTTGTGAATGCTTGTTTTCACAGAGAAGCTTCATTGCGGTAATAGGCGTTTTGATTTCATGTACCCATTGCTCTACATATTCCTTGTACTGCGTCCGTTCCCTCTTTACTTCGGCAACCTGTTCTAACATAGATTTCCCTGCCAGTTTCAGAAGTTGGTAGTACACTCTGTCATCGGCACGTTCCGGCTTTTCCATTACCTCCGAAAGCAGATAGCGTTCTTCTAACTGCTCTGCAAGCTTAAACAGCTTTTCCATCTGCACCTTTCGCCTATAATAGGACGCCACAAGATAAGCTGTCAAAATGACAATCCAGATAAATATAATAAGAAAAATACTGTCAAAGCTGTTCCCTGTCACACTTAAGAATATAGCCAATCCAATCATACAAAAGAAATTGAGAAACATGATTGGCAATTTTTGTTTCCAATAGAGTTTTCCATTCATATGATATACCCCTGCCGATGCTTTGTTTTAATAAAATCCGTCACCCCGATAGCAGACAGCTTATCACGGATCCGGTTAATATTGACGCTTAAAGCGTTATCGTCCACATAAAGCCGGTTATCCCACAAATACTCCACGATATCAGCACGGGCACAGATTGTTCTGGCATGTTTAAACAGATAGTATAATATTTTCAGTTCATTTTTAGTTAAGTCAGCCTGTTGCCCCGCATACTCTATTTTACTGCTTTCTAAATGCAGCGTAACTCCATTGCAGGACAATATCTCCTGCTCTGTCCCAGGGTATGCCCTTTTTAGTAAAGATGCTATTTTTGCCAGAAGAATCGCTGTGTTATATGGTTTTGTAACAAATGCATCCCCTCCAAGCATAATGCTGTTCAGCTCATCCATATCCGTATTGCAGCTTGTGACAAAAATAATCGGAACAGTGGAAAAAGCACGAATTTGTGAACATACCGAAAAACCGTCATTTCCCGGCAGCTTTATATCTAAAAGGATAAGATGCGGCTGGGAAGCTTTCACCTGTTCCATAGAAACCGGGAAATCATTTACAGCTTCCGCTTCGTAACCATTTCCGGTCAATAAATTTTTTAACTGCGTCTGTATCACTATATCATCTTCGATAATGAGTATTCTATGATTCATGGTAATGTCTCCCTCTAGCGGACAACTGCCTCTGATTTAACCCTTTCAATATGAATATAGCAAAAACAGCACAAATAAACAATAAACTTAAACTGATTACTTTATCTATGCCTGTTGCTTCATAATATCCCGAAAGCTTAAATACCGCAGTAATGGGGTAAACGGTTTTCAGAGTTTCAGACATACTTGCAAACAGACCGGCAAAGGAATATATTTCGGCAAATACCAATGCAAGCCAATATCCCCTTTTCATCCGAGCTACCAATGCTATAATCGGTGAAATAGCTAAAAATATACCCAATCCATTTATAAAATAGGTGATAAAGAATCCAAGTACTACTTGAAAAGACAATACTCTGAAGTGCAGGACCGCTTCAATAGCAAAAGTAATTACAAAAAGCAGTAGATAAATCAGAACACTGAATATCATTACAATAATCATTTTGGCAACAGTTAATTTAACTTCGTCTATTGGTATAAGCCGCAATGATTTCATAGTATCTTCCTGTTCTTCCCGGCAAATCATATAACTGCCTAACAATGCTACAATAGCCGGAAGTACAAAAAATGTTCCCAAAGACTGCGCCGCGCTCATTAACCAGCCAGCCCCGTCTACATAGCGTAAGCCGTTAAATGTAAACTGCCCTTCTGCAAAAACGATAACAGCAGTCATAACAACTGCAAAAGCAGCAATCCTAATGATTTTAGAATTACGAAGCTTTTTTCGTTCCGCCCAAAGTAATTGTTTCATACCTGCCACCTCACTTTCCTTTATCTAAAACTAATACGGTAAACAGCACAGAAGCCGTACCCCAAATAACAATACACAGGAATGCCGCCAGAATATCAGGCGCCTGCGTCAAGACTACACCGGGAATATCACGCATGATAATCGCAGTCACACTGGACAGCGGATGCAGGTACAAATTCACCATAAGCAAAATAAAGCCTAAAAATGTATAAACTAATGTCACGCATATGGGTAGTATATAACCTTTTCCGACAGCCGCTGTCCCTAAGAGCGGCATTATGGCAAATGCTGTAAGTATGGCAATCTCCATACATTTTCTCAGCATATAGCTAATACTGCTCCATTCAAAGGCTATATAACCGGAAAGCATACCGAAAAAAACAGACGCTGCGGCTGTAAGCAGCATAAAACAAATGGAATAGGAAAACACGACAATAAATTTGCTGAAAATATATCCTGTCTTGCTAATTGGTATAATCCACAATTGTTTAAGCGTATCGTTTTGATTTTCATCATACATAAGCATAGTGGAAACCACTCCCAACACGATGGGAAGTATAATCCAAGGCGTATAGCTGAAAGCAGTCCATTTATAAAATTGTATGGGATCAATGCCCGTTTCCCTGACACTTCTGAAGTAAAAAACTGCAAGAAACGGCATAAACAGAGCTGTAAACAGCATAAACAGGAAAAACTTTCTGCGGCGAAGTTTTAAAAATTCTGTTTGTATTAATTTAAGCAATGCCCTCGCCTCCTGTAATCTTTTTGAAATAGTCCTCTAACGTGTCATTACATAACTGAGAACTGATAACAGCAACATCCTGCACCACAAGAGCCTTATTGACAGCCGCCATATCCAGTGATGTATTGTAAATCCGCAGGAAGTGGTCGTCCTGTACGGAATAATCCGTAACCCCGAACTGCCTTTCCAAAACTAGAGAAGTTTTCGGAATATCAGAAACTTGCAGGAGAATATACTTACTGTTTTTCTTTTGCAGTTCATCCATACTGTTTTCTTCCAGCAATATGCCATGATCAATAATACCAATATCATCAGCAAGTAATGCAATCTCGGACAGAATATGGCTGGAGATGAGAACTGTTTTTCCACGCTCGGTACTTAGCTCTTTAATAAAGTTTCTTACTTCTGCTATACCAATCGGGTCAAGACCGTTCGTAGGCTCGTCTAAAATTAACAATTCCGGATCATGCAAAATAGCGTTTGCAATACCAAGACGCTGTTTCATTCCAAGGGAATATTTACTGAATAGTTTTTTGTCACGGTAAGGCAGCCCGACAATATCTAAAGCGTTTTTTACAGCATCAGGGGCAGCAGTACCGCGCAGCTTTGCAAAAATTTCCAAATTCTCCGTTCCTGTCAGGTTTGGATAAAAGCCCGGCGTTTCGATAATTGCTCCAATCCGGGGATATACCCGTTTTTCCTGCCCTTTGATATTCTGTCCGAACACATCTGCTTCACCGGAAGTAATGGAAGTCAATCCTAAAATCATTTTCATTATGGTAGTCTTACCAGCTCCATTACGCCCCAACAAGCCGTATATCCGGCCTTTTTTCACATGAATATTAACAGCATTGACCGCCGTTTGATCTCCATAAATTTTTGTCAGTTTTTTTGTCTCAATTATATAGTTACTCATCACATATCCTCGCTTTCAATAGGTTTGCCTCCGTAAGGCATATACGGACGCAATAGCTGAAATGCTTCCAATTCCCAAGAGAGAAATGAAACAGATCAATGGGGATGCGGTTATCATTGCTCCTCCCGTCAGACTTTTAACCATTTCTGCGGCAGCAGATGAAATATGGGAGTAAATTCCCATAACACTCGCCAAAGGGTGCAGTCCCATTAACTGCGATGGGGCAATCACTACAGGTACAAGATAAAGTAATGTTGCTCCGATTGGCAGAACATACCCTTTTGACAGCGTTGCTAAGAAAATAATCGGAAGCATAGCAACAGGAATCAGTATGCCGCCTGCTAAAAACAATAACCCTGCCTGTAAAACCTCCTCCATATTCAAATCGGGAAAGCCGCCCGCAAATAATCCGCCAATGATGCAGATAACAAAAGTAAACAGGCACAGTCCCAATGACATAAGGAGCACAACCGCTGTCTTTGAAAAATAAAGCTGTGCTTTGGAAACAGGGATAATCAATAGACCTTTTAAGGTATCGTTCTTCTCTTCATCAAAAAATAATGTTGTAGCAAACATCCCCAGCACAATAGGAAGGAACAGACTTGTAAGGTTCTTAAACGCCAATGTATACAAATCTCCAAAACTATCCATAATCGGACTGTTCCTTGATATGCTGCAGGCACGTTCTACTGCAAATAATCCTAAAATTACAGTAAGAACAAAAAAGCCCCGAACTGTTTTATTCCGCTTCCATTTCAGCATTTCAGTAAAGATGATTGTCATTGCCTTTTCCTCCTTTCCTGTCCCTCATTATATAGTATTAACCTTGCCAAAACCTTGCCGTAACCTTGCTTTTTTCATGTTTTCCTTCATTGAATATACGAAAATCCCTGTGACATTACAGAGTTAAAAAATCCCTGTATGTCACAGGGATTTTGGAAGTATTATCGTAAATATTGTACCCATGCCGGGTTCACTGTCTGCACTGATTTTTCCATTGTGAGCATTGACAAGCTCCTTTGTAATAGATAGCCCTAAACCATTGCCCCTGGCAGAACGTGAACTGTCACATTGATACATTCTTTCAAAGATATGCGGAATATCAGAGGGGGAAATGCCTTTCCCATTATCTGAAATGATAATCTTTATTTGCTTTTCATTCTCCAATAATTGCAAAGTCAATTTATTGCCGCCGCTGTGCGTAAGTGCATTTTGAAACAGATTATTTAGAATACGGGTATAGGCATGAGCATCAATGCGTAAAGAATATTCATCTTCGGGAATATCAAAATCATATTTGAAATGACTTTGTTCCAAGGTTGGAATCCACTCTGCGACAATATTGCGGGTCAGTTCATTAAAATCACATATTTCAAAATAGAAAACCTGTTCTTTCGCGTCCAGTTTTACCCACTCAAATAACGCTTCAACAAAATGTTTTAAGTGACAGGCTTTTTCTACTGCAACATGGATATAGGCTTCTTTTTCTTCTCCAATCACAAGACCATTTGTGGCGGCATCCAAATAGCCAAACAATGAAGCAAGCGGTGTTTTTACATCATGAGAAAGGCTTGTCATAAGCCGCTTGTATGCCTGCTCGGATTGCTTTTGCCGGATAAGCTGAGTCTGGTTCTTAACAGCAATTTCATTAATCGCATAGCAAATCCGCTTTGTCATATCGCTTTTTCTCGCCAGAACACGGCGGTTCGGATTCCCGGACTTTATATCTTCAAGACTTTCCTCAATAATAGACAGTTGTTCCTGCACCCGTCTCAGTTTCATCACAAGAAATATAATAATGAAAAGCATAATGCAAAGAACAATCAATAAAAAGGGATTAAAATTCATGCTAAGCCTCCCTGTTGAAGCGATACCCGACACCCCGGACAGTTAAAATATAAAAAGGATGTTCCGGGTTCGGTTCAATTTTTTTCCGTAATTTGCTGATAAACGACATGATGTTACTATCGTCAAAAGCATATTCTTCTTCCCATACATGGG
>CAMWMM010000029.1 GCA_947175285.1 uncultured Lachnospiraceae bacterium | reverse complement strand
TCAGGAACTCCGGCATACCGAGGGAAGAAATCTTTGTAATTACAAAGCTGTACCCAAATCAGTTTTCTGATCCGGAAGCGGCGATTGAGGAGGCACTTGCCAAATTAGATATAGATTACATTGATATGATGCTGCTTCTCCATCCCGGAGCAAGTGACGTGGAGGCTTACCTTGCAATGGAAAAGGCGGTTACAGACGGTAAAATCCGTTCACTTGGTTTATCAAACTGGTTGTTAAAGAATTGGAGGAATTTTTACCTCAAATAAACATTATACTCGCTCTGGTTCAGAATGAAATACATCTGTATTATCAGGAAAACGATGTAATCCCATGCATTCATAATCTTGGGATTGTGGTGCAAGGCTGGTATCCTTTTGGAGGCAGGGGATATGGGTGTAGTAGTAATTCCCGGTTCCGGCAATCCCGACCATATTCAGGAAAACACGGAGCTGTTTGATTTTGAATTGACAGAGGATGAAATGGAGCGTATCAATGCTCTTGACCGTGGCGAAAAGCATGATTGGTACTAAAGCAAGTCTGCCATGCTTTCAAAACAGCTTTTCAGGTGTTTAAGCAAGCGTTCTGCAATAGGAGTAAACACCTGATATTTTTTCCAAATCAGATATATTTTTGTTTCGAGTTTTGGCGTAAGCGGGCGGAAAACCAGTCCGCTGCCCTGATTTGTATCAATTAAATGTTCAAAAGTCAAAAGATAGCCGAGCCCTTCTTTCACAAAAAGCGACCCATTATAAGACAGGCGGAAAGAACCTTCAAGGCGCAATTTATCCATGCTGTTACCGCACCATTTGGATATATCATTGTTCCATCCCTGTTCGGAACAAAATAGAGGGAGCCCGATTAAATCCTCTACACTGATAACGTTTTTTTCTGCCAGCAAACAATCTTCCGGCATGACAACGCCCCATAAATCAGCGTTAGGAAATGTTAAATAATGGTATTTTGCAGTATTGGGTTCCTGTGCCAACACAGCAAAGTCAATGATACCTTTATCCAATTTTTCCGTAACCTGTTCTGTGTCGCCGCTGGTGATATGATAGTGAAAGTCAGGGTAAGTCTCTTTGAATTCTCTGATAGCGGCGGCGAGATATCTAATCTGATAAGATTCCGCCAGACCGAAATAAACGTCTCCACCCAGAACATCATCCAATGTGAGAAATTCCGTTGTAATCTTATCAGCCATTTTCACAAGATCTTCCGCACGTTTCCGCAGTAAAATACCTTCCTCGGTAAGTTGTATGCTGAAACTGTGGCGCGTGAACAGTTTTTTCCCAAGTTCATCTTCAAGGGCTTTTAGCTGCTTGGAGAGTGTTGGCTGGGTAACGTGGAGCAGTTCTGCCGCACGGGTCATATTTTCCTCTCTTGCCACTGCAAGAAAATATCTCATGGTTCGCAGTTCCATACCTACCTCCTATGACATTCCCCAAATTCATATCATGATATAAATTATAACTATTTGTAGAATGAAACTCAAGAGGATAAAATATAAACATAAAGTCAGTAGTTTGGCGCATGGAAAAAATAAAAAAGAAAGCGAGGCATAAATAAAATGGCAGATATAGTAAAACTGGAATTAACAAAGGAATGGGATAAGACTTTCCCGAAAAGTGAAAAAGTAAATCATCGTAAGGTGACATTTCATAACCGCTATGGTTTTACACTGGCGGCAGACCTTTACGAACCCAAAGAGGCTGAGGGAAGGCTGGCAGCTATTGCGGTATGCGGACCTTTTGGTGCGGTAAAGGAGCAGGCTGCCGGGTTGTATGCACAGACTATGGCAGAGCGTGGTTTTCTTACGATTGCATTCGATCCGTCTTTTACGGGCGAGAGCAGCGGGGAACCCCGGTATATGGCATCTCCTGACATCAACACCGAAGATTTTCAGGCGGCGGTAGATTTCCTTTCCGTGCAGGAAAATGTTGATCCGGAGAAGATTGGAATTATCGGAATCTGCGGCTGGGGCGGTCTGGCTCTGAATGCCGCAGCACTGGATACCCGGATTAAAGCGACGGTTGCTTCCACTATGTACGATATGACCCGTGTCAATGCCAACGGATATTTTGATTCTGAAGATTCTGCTGATGCGCGGTATGCGAAGAAGGAAGCCATGAACGCACAGAGAATCGCGGATTATAAAAATGGCAGCTATACATTAGGCGGCGGTGTTGTCGATCCGCTTCCGGAAGATGCCCCGTTCTATGTGGCAGATTATTATGATTACTATAAAACTGACCGCGGCTATCATAAGCGTTCCCTGAATTCAAATGGAGGATGGAATGCCATTGGATGTATGTCCTTTATGAACCAGCCAATCCTGAAATACAGTAATGAGATTCGCAGTGCCGTTTTGGTGATGCATGGTGAAAAGGCTCATTCCTGCTATTTCAGCCGTGACGCTTACGCCGCTATGGTAAAAGATAATCCTTATGCAGATAATAAAGAATTGCTGATCATTCCGGAGGCTGTCCATACGGATCTTTATGATGGAGGCAGCAAAAATGCAATCCCGTTTGACAAACTGGAACAGTTTTTAGGGAAGCTATTATTTTAGTACACATTGTACAAAAAATGCCGCTATCTGCTCAGGGGTATATTGTTCCTGTTTTGTAATCCACCACCGTACCGTTTCGGAAAAGCTGCAGACAACATGATTTAATAGATAATCATATGGAACATCATAGGGCATTTCCTTTATAAATAGAGGAAATGTCTGTTCCAAATATTCTTTGAAATATCCCATAAAGATATCTCCGCTGTCGCAGGAGAGAAGCCCTTTCAGGTTTTTGATATTATCCTGCAGATGGTATAAAATATGTGTGATTTCTTTTTGAAAGTCATGCCCTGCATGGGAAAAGTCGTGACTGTTTTCCTGTTTTAAGTCATCGGAAAATACATGCTGAAAGATATCCGTACACATCGTTTTTAACAGGCTGTCCTTTGTTTCAAAATGGGCATAAAAAGTGCTTCTTCCGACATTTGCCTCGTCTATGATTTCCTGAACCGTAATGTTGTTGAAATTTTTCTTTTCAAGCAGGCTGCTGAACGCATTAAAAATAGCCTGCCTTGTTTTCTGTTGCCGTCTGTCCATAATATCTCCGTACATTTTAGTCAAAATGTTCCGTATCTTACAGAAAGAGCATTTTGGTTATTGATTTACATTTTAAAATTGTTACAATAGATACAAAACAAAGTGTTTGATAATGTATAGATTGTACAATTGTTAAAATGGTTTGTCAATAAGAAACAACACGAAATCAGGGAGGTTAAGATGATAAAACGTATCAATGATTTTTTAGCAGGTCTGCCAATGACCATCGCAGGCGGTATTTTTCTTATTATGAGTTTCGTATTTCCAAGAGCAGGGTTTGCATTTAAGGATTATGCATTGCCTGATCCAGCTTGGGTAACGGTTATTATTTGTGGGATTCCTTTATTATACCTTGCGATATGGCGCGTCATTTATAATAAAGGAATCAGCAAGATTTCTTCTGCCCTGCTGATAAGCATCGCCATGATTGCAGCAATTGCCATAGGTGATTTGTTTGCAGCCGGTGAAGTTGCATTCATTATGGAAATCGGCGCTATTTTAGAGGATATGACAACGGATAGGGCGAAAAAGGGCTTAAAGAAATTAATCAGCCTTACCCCAACGCAGGGGCGGCGGATTACAGACGACAACTCCGGGCAGGAAGAAATGATTCCGGCAGACCGGATTTGTCAGAATGATATTCTCCGGATATTGCCGGGAGAAACTATTCCTGTAGACGGCATCATCATTCAGGGAGAAACTTCCGTTGACCAGTCCATTATGACGGGCGAATCTCTTCCGGTTGATAAAGGAATCGGAGAGAACGTTTTTTGCGGAACAATCAACCGTTTTGGCTCTATTGATATCAGGGCAACCAAAGTAGGCGAGGACAGTTCTTTGCAGAAATTGATACGAATGGTTCAGGATGCCGAAAACAAGCAGGCGCCTATGCAGCGAATTGCGGATAAATGCGCAAGCTGGCTTGTGCCTGTCGCCCTGTTGATTGCTATTATTGCAGGTGTTGTAACGCACAATATTGTAAGGGCAGTCACAGTCTTAGTTGTATTCTGCCCTTGCGCATTGGTTCTTGCTACCCCGACCGCCATTATGGCAGCCATAGGGCAGGCAACAAAGCACGGCGTGATTATCAAATCGGGGGAATCACTTGAAAAAATGGGAAAGGTAAACACCATAGCCTTTGATAAAACAGGCACACTGACTTATGGAAAACCGGAAGTAAGCGATATTCTTTCTTTTGACAATAATATGAGTGAAAAGGAGCTGCTTGCCCTGACAGCTTCCGCAGAAGCTAAGAGTGAACACCCGTTAGGAAAGGCGATTGTGTCTTATGCGAAAGAAAAGGAAATAGCCTTAAAGGATTCAGATTTCTTCCAAATGCAGAGCGGAAAAGGCATTTGTGCGGAAGTATCAGGCAGGAAATTGTATATTGGAAATGAAAAGTATATTCTGCAATATGGGATAGCGATTTCTCAAAATGTGGAAAAGGAGTTAGAAAAACTGCGTACTCAGGGGAAGGCGTCTATTCTTGTTGCTGACGGCAATTCCTGTTTCGGGTTGATTGCGCTGTCTGATGTATTAAGACCGGAAGCGGGGGAAATGGTTTCAAAGCTGTCAAATATGAATACAGATACTGTATTGCTGACAGGTGATAACCAGAAAACCGCTGATTATTTTGCATCACAGGCAGGAATTACAAAAGTAAAGGCTGATTTATTACCGGAAGAAAAGGTGCAGAGCATTTCCAAAATCCAGGAACAGGGAAGTTGCGTATGTATGATAGGAGATGGCGTGAATGACGCCCCTGCGCTTAAAATTGCCGATGTCGGCGTGGCAATGGGCAGTATGGGAAGCGATATTGCTGTGGAAGCGGCAGACATTGCCCTTATGAGTGATGATATATCTAAAATTCCATATCTTAAAAAGCTGTCAAATGCCACAGTTGCAACTATAAAATTAAGCATTACCCTTTCGATGTGTATCAATTTTATTGCGGTAACGTGTTCCGTCTTAGGTATTTTGAATCCGACAACGGGTGCTTTGGTGCATAATGCAGGTTCTTGTTTTGTGGTTTTGATTGCGGCGCTCTTGTATGACAGAAAGTTTGAATAGGGCAATATTTATTTAAGCACAACCCACCGCAATAATCCAAGCACAAGCAAATGCGCCGGATAAAACAGATAGAAAAACCATTTGTGTATCTTTGCTTTGCTGCCGCCCTGCCCGTTATAGAGAAAATACAGCATCAGGGGAACAAGAATCACACCGAACTGAAACCACATACTTTCAAGTCCGGCAAGTAAAGTGATAAAGACATTCGGAAACAGGAACGTAAGCGTGAAAGCTGTCCATTTGGCTTTAGGCTTATTCTGGTATACATGAACAAACAGGCATCCCAGTACATCCATAAACATCCAGTCTCCTATGCAGGCGAGCAGACAGAGCAGTATGATACCGATTATTTTAAGCGGTTTTCCGACTTTTTCACTTTCATAGAGCCTGATTGCGGTAAGACCGAGAAAAAGTGTAAAAATAACGCTTTGAACAGGAATGAACATAAGCTTTCCCTGCTCAAAATAAAACGGCAGGCGCCCATACTCAAACCACACAAACGGATACCATGAGATAAGGGCAAAAACAGCAAGTCTTAGCTGATATTTACCAACATTTCTTGTATAGCGGTATCCCTCGCCGACAAAATATGCCATCGTCGGTCCGGTAAGTCGTCCGATAAAGTGCATTGCTCCGCCGAGAAGCGGATTTACAGCATCCACGAATCCCCATGCAATATGGTCGATAAGCATAGCAATAATGACAATATATTTAATCTGGTTTCTGTTAAGGCATCCTCTTTCGTTTTGTGTTATGACTGAATTTCTCATTATTCCATCCCCTTATTAAGCTGTCCTTTAAAGTCCATTTGCTATTGTAGCACAAGCGATGAAAGAATGAAACCATAGACAGATTTTTTTTCATCCCTTATAATAGAAATATGGCATGCAAAGGAGTGTTTGCTGATGACGGAAAGAAAAGAAGCGATTGCCTACTGTCTGACTTTTCAAAATGTCTATGAGGACTATCCGTTTCACGACCCGAACTGGTGTGTGATTCGGCATCGGGGCAGTAATAAAGTATTTGCATGGATTTTTGATAAAGACGGGCATGTATGGATTAATGTGAAATGTGAACCGCAGTGGAGAGATTTCTGGAGGCAGGCGTTTGATTCCGTAATTCCTGCTTATCATTTGAATAAAAAGCATTGGAATTCCGTTATTCTGGACGGGAGCGTACCGGAAGCGGATATTCAGAGGATGATTGCGGAAAGCTATGATTTGACTGTGCTGAAGAAAAAAGGCGGCAGCCGTAAAAATAGAAAATTTGCAGACTGAGAAAGGAGCATGGTTATTAAAATGGAGAAAGCAAAAGTTTATTTTACAAAAGAGATTACACCTGAAAAGGTTATTGAGATGTATCAGAAATTAGGAAAGGAATTACCGGGAAAAGTTGCGGTAAAAGTGCATTCCGGCGAAAAAGGAAACCAGAATTATCTGCGTCCGACATTTATGCGTCCTATGGTGGAAGCGGTAAATGGAACAGTGGTGGAATGTAATACGGCATACGATGGGGAAAGGAACGAAACATCGAAGCATGTACGTTTGATGGCAGAGCACGGATGGAGCAGATACTTTCAGGTGGACTTAATGGACGCCGAGGGACCGGATTTGGTACTGCCGATTACAAACGGCAGAGTCTTGAAACAAAATTATGTCGGGAAAAATATTGCAAATTATGATTCTCTGTTGGTACTTTCCCATTTTAAAGGACATCCGATGGGCGGTTACGGCGGAGCGTTAAAACAGCTTTCCATTGGCTGTGCTTCCAGTGCAGGGAAAGCATACATTCATTCCGGCGGTTTTACGGATGATCAGGCGATTGTATGGGAGCATACGGCGCCGCAGGATGATTTCTGCGAGGCAATGGCGGAGTCTGCAGGAAGCGTCATGGAATTTTTTAAGGGAAATACGGCTTTTGTCAACATGATGTGCAACCTGTCCGTGGACTGTGACTGCTGTGCCATAGCGGAAGACCCTTGTATGAAAGATATCGGTATTTTATCGTCTCTTGACCCGGTGGCGTTGGATCAGGCGTGTATGGATTTGATTTATCAGTCGAAAGATCCGGGACGCGACCATTTCTTAAAGAGAGTGGAATCCAGACACGGTACGCATACGATTGATGCGGCGGCAAAACTTGGATATGGAACGAAAGAATATGAACTGGTTTGTATTTAATTTTGTATTTAATAATAAGGAGGAAGAAAAATGAGTAAGTATGCAGGAACACAGACAGAGAAAAATTTGGAGGCAGCTTTTGCCGGTGAATCGGGAGCAAGAAATAAATATACGTATTTTGCTTCCGTAGCAAAGAAAGAGGGATATGAGCAAATATCCTCCATCTTTTTAAAAACGGCTGAAAACGAACGCGAACATGCTAAAATGTGGCTTAAGGAATTACAGGGAATCGGTACGACTACCGAGAACCTTACTGCTGCGGCAGACGGTGAGAATCATGAGTGGACAGATATGTATGAGGATTTTGCGAAGACAGCAGAGGCAGAGGGCTTTCCTGAACTGGCAGCTAAATTCCGTATGGTCGGCGCTATTGAGAAGCATCATGAGGAGCGTTACCGTGCATTGTTGAACAACATTGAGACTGCTTCCGTTTTTGCAAAGAGTGAAGTGAAAGTATGGGAGTGCCGCAACTGTGGACATATTGTAGTTGGAACAAGCGCACCGGAGATTTGTCCTGTATGTGCGCATCCGCAGAGTTATTTTGAAATCAGCGAAGCAAATTACTAAGATTTATCACAGGCTGAGAGAAAGGCATGGTAATTATAATGAAATATAGGGAAATCAAACGCTGTAACAACTTAAAGGTGAGTGAAATCGCGCTTGGATGCGAGGGTTTTATGGATAAAAACCCTGAAGATTTTAAGGCAATGCTTGAGCGGGCGATGGAACTTGGCATCAATTTTATTGATATGTACGCTTCTAATCCTGTTTTTCGGGATAATATGGGTGCGGCAATTGCCGGAAAAAGGGATAAGATTGTTTTGCAGGGGCATATCGGCTCTACATGGGAAAACGGGCAGTATCTTCGCACCAGAGATGTGGAAAAGACCCGCAAAGCGTTTGAGGACCAGTTACACAGACTGGGAACGGATTATCTGGATATCGGGATGATTCATTATGTAGACGGCGAAGAAGATTTTGCAGAGGTTTTTCAGGGTGAATTTATTACATACTGTAAAAAGCTGAAAGAAGAGGGAAAGATTCGCTGCCTTGGCATGAGTTCCCACAATCCGGTAGTGGCAAGGAAAGCTGTAGAGACAGGGCTGATTGATGTTTTGATGTTTTCCGTCAATGCGGCATATGATATGCAGCCGCCGACGGAGGACTGTGAAGAACTCTGGAATCCTGAAAATTATAAGAACGGCACAAACGGCATAGACCCTCAGCGAAAAGCGTTATATGAACTGTGCGGGCGGGAGGGCGTTGCGATTGATGTCATGAAGGCATTTGGCGGCGGTGATATGTTAAGCGCAGAATATTCTCCTTTCGGCGCGGCATTTAATGAATACCAGTGTCTTGATTACTGCCTGACAAGACCGGGTGTTGTATCGGTTATGGCGGGAGCGCATTCCATAGAGGAAATAGAGAAACTGGTGCGTTATTATGATGTTTCAAGGGAAGAAAGGGATTATTCCGGCGTTTTATCGCAGGTTGAGAAATTCCATCTGAAAGGAAACTGTATGTACTGTGGGCATTGCGCACCCTGTACGGTTGGTATCAGTGTAGCGGATGTCAATAAGTATTTGAATCTTGCATTGGCACAGGGCGAGGTTCCGGAAACGGTAGCAGACCACTATAAGCTGTTGGAACATCATGCTTCAGAGTGCGTTGCCTGCGGAAAATGCGAGAAAAACTGCCCGTTTGGTGTAGAAATCATACGGAAAATGAAAATGGCGGCAGAAACGTTTGGATATTAATAAAATGACAAAGCTTGTTTTTGAAAACTTTTTATGTTTGAAACTGTAAGTCACAGCACTCTGCGATCTGATAAGCGGAAAAGTACATTTCTTCCAATGGAATCCACTTTTCGCGGAATGCTGTGAGCGCAGCTTCTCCATTTCTTTTTTGTATTCTGTGAATTTGTTCTTTTGTATCGGTTGTCAGAAAGATTTTCAAATCATAGTTTTCCCGTAACGCTGGGTGGCAGCTATAGGAACCCTCTATTATTACATAGTCTTTCGGAAGAATCCTGACAGCATCCGCAAGCGACTGCGTCTTACAGTCAAACGGTCTGTAAGCAAACGTACCGCCCATGCGGAGAGGCGTTATTACTTCCTGTAAAAATCTTTCATAATCTACATTTCCGCCCGGCGTGGCAAGGCGTTCTTTTGTACGCTGCTCGGGACGAAGGAAGAAATGGTCCATATGGATGACAGGACAATGTAACTGTTCCTGTAAATGCGCTGCAAGCGAAGTTTTGCCCGCAGCACACCGGCCGTCAATTGCAATGATTTGTAAAGTTTCTTTTTTGGGTAAAGCGTTGATTGTCTCAATAATTGTTGAAATCATATCATTTTTTCCCCTATTCCAGTGAAGCCTCTTCCTGTGCCTTATGGAACCGCACAAGCCCGATGCGGTTTAACGCCACCATTACGGCTGGCAGTAAGATAAGCTGTATGATAATACCCGGAATCGCATTTAAAAATGCGCCCGCAATAAACATCTGCCATGTAAAAGCGCCGCCCGATATGCCTAACAGGACAATTTGCGCAACGCCCCATACGGCGCGGCCTGCAACCATAGCAATGATGATGGAGCGGTAAAGCGCGCGTATGCACTGCCAATGGGATAGTCCGTAGAGAAGTCCCGCAACCATACCGTATGTGGCAAGTTCAAAAGCCATGGAAGTTGCTGACGGAAACAGCACGGGCATACCGAAAATTACCGATCGCATCAAGGGCAAAATAAAACCGGTTACAAGACCGTATTTCCAACCGCAGATCAAACCGCATAAAAATACCGGAATGTGCATCGGAAGCAGCATATTGCCAATCTGCGGGATTTGTCCGGTAAAGATAGGAAGGACAAGCCCCAATGCGATAAACATTGCGGACAAAGTCAGTTTCTTCGTTGTTTCTTTCATAATAAGCCTCCATTCTTATTTGATGAAGAATGCATCTCTGATGCCTTCTTCACACTAAACAAAATAAAAGTATGTCATTTCTCTTCGGAGAAAACGCATACCTTCCTGATATACAATATAAAGATTATGTTAAAAAATGAAATCAGCTTCATGCTGACGATTATATTAAGTATTATGCCCGATGGGAAATGTTTTGTCAAGATGTTTTCAAATGATGAAAAGACAGAAAAAGACTAGGCAAACAACAGAAAATTTGATAATATTTTACTTATAACACACTATTGGGGATGATATGGAGGTATTGGCTTATGATGAACGAAAAAGTACAACAGGTAGTAGATAATTTACCGGTGATTCAACAATTATTTGCACATGACGTATATCTTACGGTATTGGATGCGGACTCCAGAATACAGGGTTTTGCCCTTCCAAGCGGCGAGATGCCGCAGTATAGTGTCGGAGATAAATTTGTAGATCCGACAGGCGCCTATCATGACGTTATGAGAAGCGGGATAAAAAAGCATAATTGTCTGCCTCCGGAAGTGATGGGAGAAGCATTTGAGGGAGATTTGGTTCCTATTAAAGATGAAGGAAAAGTAGTAGGCTGTATTACCTGTACCTATTCGGTGGGAGCAAGGGAAAAGATGGCGGATATTACAGGACAGTTTCAGAATGACGTTCAAAGTATCAATACCTCCATTCAGGATGTTGTTACAGGAGTTGAGAAAATATTTAAAATGCTGACAGGTATGAACGAGCTGACAACCAGTGTGGAAAGCGATGTACATAATGCGGTGGACGTAGTCAATACCATCAGCGGAAATGCTTCCCGGTCTAATATTCTTGCCCTGAATGCGTCTATCGAAGCGGCACGAAGCGGTGAGCACGGACGCGGTTTTGCCGTTGTAGCAACGGAGATGGGAAAACTGGCAGGGGACAGCGGCAGGTCAGCAACGGAAATTAAGGGAACGCTGAGCGTTATTACGGAGCATCTTGCCACTATCACTTCTTCCATTAAAGATGCTAATGATGTTGCCAGAGAGCATATGGAAAATATCAGTGGAATACAGAAAATTCTGGATGAGACGATTGTGCTGGCAGAAGAACTGAAGAAAAATATCTACAGGTGATAAGATGGCAATAAAGTGTATTGCGCTGGATTTGGACAGGACAACCCTGAACAAAGAGGGCAGGCTGTCGGAGGGAAACCGCAAAGCGTTGGAAGAGGTCATCGCGGCGGGGATCCATGTCGTGATTGCAAGCGGACGGGCATTTGATACGCTGCCGCAGGATATTCTGTCTGTGGCAGGTATTGAATATGCGATTACCGGTAACGGGGCGGCAATGTATCATATTCCGACGGGAAAGTGCCTGAAGCGTTACCGTCTCTCTAAACAGGCGGTGGAAGCCGTTATGAGTGCAACAAAAGAGGAAGATGTCACATATGAGGCATTTATAGATGGTATTGCCTATGCGGATAAAGTGTATCTGGAAGACCCGCAGCGTTTTGGGGCGACGCCGCAGGCTGTCGAATATGTGAAATCAACCAGACATATGCAGGATAATATTGTACAGTTTATCGAAGAACATAAAGACTGTCTGGACTGCATGGATATTATTGTAAAAGATGAGGATAGGAAGAGAAGAGTCTGGAAACTGGTGCAGGAAGCGACGGATGAAGTTTACATAACATCATCCATTCAGCAGTTAGTTGAGATTGCGAACCAAAATGCCGGTAAAAAAGCGGGACTTGCCTTTTTTGCAGATTTGTTGGGGATAAAACCGGAGGAGACGGCAGCGTTTGGCGATGCGGATAACGACGTAGATATGCTGCAATATGCAGGATACGGCATTGCAGTGGAGAATGCTTCTGATAATTGTAAGGCTGCTGCCGATTATATCACGAAACATCATGATGAGGACGGTCTTGCTTATGGAATCCGGAACATCCTAAAATTAATTAAATGACAATATAGAACAGAGTACGATGGAAAGATGGTTCATAATTTAGAGTATTATAAAGTTTTTTACTACGCTGCCCGATACAAAAGTCTGACCGTGGCGGCGGATGAACTGGCGATTTCCCAGCCGGCAGTCAGCCAGTCTATTAAACAGCTTGAGACGGCGCTTGGAACGAAATTATTTACAAGAGCGTCTAAAGGGGTGCGCCTGACACAGGAGGGCGCACTGCTTTTTGGTTATGTTGCCAAAGGGTATGAGCAGATTGAGCTCGGGGAGAAAAAATTAGAGCAGATGCTGAATCTGGATTTGGGAGAGATTCATATCGGTGCAAGCGATATGACATTGCAGTTTTATCTGCTTCCGTATTTGGAATCTTTTCATGAGCAGTATCCTGATATTAAGGTTATTGTCACGAATGCGCCGACTCCCGAGACGCTGCATAACCTAAGAGAGGGCAAAATTGATTTGGGCGTAGTCAGTACACCGTTTGATGAACAGCCCTATATGCAGTCTATGATTGTGCGGGAAATAGAGGATGTTTTCGTTGCGGGCAGAAAATTTATGTCCTATAAAAACAGGATGTTAGATTTGCAGGAACTTGAAAACATGCCGATTATTTTTTTGGAGGGCACGACCAGTACACGGGGTAACATGAACCAGTTTTTGCAGAAAAACCATGTAACAATTCAGCCGGAGTTTGAACTGGCAACAAGTGATATGATTGTCCAGTTTGCCCTGCGTAATCTGGGTGTGGGATGTGTTGTCAGAGATTTTGCACAGGAATATCTGGACTCCGGGCAGTTATTTGAGTTGCGCTTTAATAAGATTATACCAAAGAGGCATTTTTGCGTGGTGACGGATATGAAAAATCCCATGTCAGCAGCAGCACGGAATTTGCTTGCATTAGTAGAAAGACAAAAAGAAACGGAGCATATGCGTTATGATAAAGACAATCATTTTTGATATCGGCAACGTATTAGCCGATTTTACATGGAAAGAGCATTATATGCGCTTTGGTTATACAGGAGAGATGTTGGAGCGGCTTGCGAATGCGACGGTAAGAAGCGAGCAGTGGAATGAAATTGACAGAGGGGTATTGTCCGAAGAAGAAGTGTTACAATGTCTGATAAACAACGACCCTGAAATAGAAGCGGATATCCGAAGATGCCTTGCGAATGCGAAAGGAATGGTGATAAGAAATGATTATGCGATTCCCTGGATAAAAGAATTACGGCAAAAAGGCTATCAGGTATTATATTTGTCCAATTTCGGCTCGAAAGCGGAAAGAGACTGCGCGGAGGCTTTGGACTTTCTGCCCTATATGGACGGCGGGATTTTATCTTATCGGGAAAAAGTAGTAAAACCGATGCCGGAGATTTATGAGATATTAATTAATCGTTATCATTTGATTCCGGAGGAATGCGTTTTTCTGGATGATACGGAAAGAAATCTGACGGCTGCCGCTGCTTTCGGTATTCATACGATTCACTTTGAAAATCAAAAACAGGCGATAGAGGAACTTAAAAAACTTGGCGTGGACTAGATTGAGTAAGCAGGAAGAATGAGATTGTAACTTCGACACTTTAGCGGTGCCGAAGTTTTTTGTTTAACATAAAGATAGTTCGCGAAGCGTACTGTCCGTTGTTTGGGAAAATAATAAAAATATAGGGCGCACATAAGCAGTCCGTAATTCGTTATACAAGATGAAAGGGTGGATAAAGTTTTGGATCTGGCAGAACATTACGATAAAATATACCGCTACTGTTATTGTAAGCTAAAGCAGAGAGAACTGGCGGAAGACATTACACAGGAAACGTTTCTACGTTTCTTAAATCATGGGCGTGATTTCCATACCGCACATGCATTGCCGTACTTATATACTATTGCCCGCAATTTATGTATTGATGAATATCGGAAGAAAAAACCATTGCTTGCGATAGAGGAGGAACAGATAGAAGATATCGGAGCAGAGGAGAAGATGTTTACCGGTGTTTCGGTAAGGCTTGCACTTTCGGAACTTGAGGAAGAGGAAAGAGAGCTTCTTTTGCTGCGGTATGTGAATGATGTGCCGGTTTATGTGATTTGCAGAATATTTGGACTTTCCCGCTTCAGTGTTTACCGGAAATTGAAATCTGCATTACAAAAGCTGGAGGAGCGCCTAAAAGAATAGGGTGAATAATAAATTTTTTAGAATGGAGGGTTTGTATGAGAATCAGTAAGGATATGAAAAAAATGCTGGAGACTGCTTATGAAGCGCCGGAACCGTTAAAAAAAGAGAAATTTTTGCGAAAGCTGCCTAAAGCGCAGATAAGCCATACGGAATTTATGTTGTTACAGGCTGCATATATGAAAAAATGGGTTTGGATAGTATCTGTTCTTGTGTTAGGGATTGCACTGAAAAACGCATCATTTCTGGAAAGAAATATGCTGGGAGTTTTTTCAGCGCTGATGCCGTTTATAGCGCTTACCGTCACGACAGAGAATACAAAGTCGTCGGTCTATGGTATGGAAGAACTTGAGATGGCATCCAGATTTTCTTTAAGAAGCGTTGTGCTTGCCAGAATGGGGATTCTTGGGGGAGTACATTTTGTACTGATATGCTGCCTGATACCTGTCAGCCTGCAAAATCAGATTTACGGACCACTGCAGGCGGGCGTGTATCTGACAGTGCCGTATCTTTTGACGGTAATACCGGGGCTTATGGCGGCAAGGCGTATTCATGGAAAAGAGTCAGGATATGTGTGTGCGGGCATAGCGGTAATTGTCAGTGCTGCTTTTATAACACAGGGAAGCAATGGCGTAGTTTATCGTGAGAAATATTTTACATGGTGGCTTGCAGCGTTTTTTGTATTAATGATTATGCTGGGCGCAGAGTGGCGCCGGACAATTAAAGAGACGGAGGAATTGGCATGGAACTTACAATAGACAGAGTATCAAAGCAGTATAAGAATAAAATTGCGGTAGACCGTATATCGCTGCAATTAACAGAGGGGGTACATGGGCTTTTAGGAGCTAACGGCGCGGGAAAAACAACATTGATGCGAATGATATGCGGTATCTTAAAGCCGACAAGCGGCACAATCACTTTAGACGGTCTGGATGTATCGACAGAGGAATACCGCGCCAGACTTGGATATTTGCCGCAGGATTTCGGCTATTATCCTGATTTTTCGGGAATGGATTTTCTGCTTTATATGGCGGCGCTAAAAGGGCTTCCCAGAGCGGATGCAAAACTTAAGGCAGAGGAACTTTTAAAGCTTGTTGCGCTTGAGGATGCCCGAAAGAAGAAAATTAAAACCTATTCCGGCGGTATGAAGCAAAGACTCGGTATTGCACAGGCGCTTTTAAATGAACCGGATTTGTTGATTTTAGATGAGCCGACGGCAGGGCTTGACCCGAAAGAAAGAGTGCGTTTCAGGAATCTGATTGAAGATTTGGGAGAGGATAACATTGTGCTGTTATCCACACATATCGTATCGGATATTGAACATATTGCTGACAGCGATATTTTAATGATGAAAGACGGCAATTTAATTTATCATGATAAATGGGACGGAACGAATGAGGATTTGGAGGCGTTTTATTTAGAGCAGTTTGATACGGAAAAAACTGCGGAAGCAGTGAAAGGAGGGGGGCGGACGGATGAATAACTTCGGGGTATTGTATCGTTATGAGATAAAGAAGTTAATCCGGCGTAAAATTGTATGGATTACGGGAGCGATTATATTTGCGCTTTCACTGCTGTCTGTTACCGCCGATGTGACCGGAAAATACTATGTGGACGGCGTAGTTTATGATACGCATTATCATTTGATGGTAACGGACAGGGAATATAATCGAAAGATAAGCGGCCGGGAAATCAATCAGGAACTTATGGAAGAGATGCAGGCGGCATACCATAAAGTCCCTACGGATGCGCTGCGCTACAGCCTGACAGACGAATATCAGACCTATGCCCGTCCTTATAGCCAGATATATCAGATTGTACGAAAGGTAATGGGTTTTTCAGACATTGAGGATATATGTGCATGGGAGGTAGACGAAGCGGCGTTTTATGATGCTTTTTCGGAAAATAATGAAGCGGCATATACCAGCGGCTTTTTGACAGAAGGCGAGAAAGCGTATTGGAGGAAAAAAGAAGCGTTGCTTGAAAAGCCGTTTGTATTCGGATATGCGGATGGGTATTGGAAACTGATTTCCGCCGCACAGACGATTTCCGTGATGATGTTACTCTTTTGTGCGATATGTTTATCCGACATTTTCACGAGAGAACATAACTTGCGGACTGACCAGCTTCTTTTAAGCAGCCGCTTCGGAAAGCGGCAGGTATATCTGGCAAAAGCGGCGGCAGGCATGAGTTTTGCTTTGATTAGTACGCTTGTAATGATAGTGATATTGATAGGTACTTCGTTGGGCATTTACGGTATGGATGGTTTTTCCGTCATGATTCAGATAGCCGTAGCCGGTTATCCGCTGCAGCTAAAAGCGGGAATTATTGTGATTATGATGTACGCACTGATGATTCTGTCTGCTTTACTGACCGCGGCATTCGTGATAATGCTTTCGGAACTTTTCCGCAGTTCGATTGCAACGCTTGCCGCAGTTTCCGGGATTAGTCTGCTTCCGCTTTTTGTGCATGTTCCGTCGCAACTCAGGGTTTTGGCGCAGATATGGGGTTATCTGCCTGGAGGATTGTTAGATACGGATACGATTATGGGCGTCAGACTGCTTCCGTTCTTCGGCAGTTATCTTACGATGTGGCAGGCGGCGCCGCTTATTTACATTCTGCTTGGGGCGCTTTTCTTATATTTTGGAATGCGTGCCTATCAGAAATATCAGGTAAGCGGCAGATAAGGGAAAGGATGTAGATATCAGGATGAAACGTTTTATTACGATATATTTATTTGAATTAAAGAAAATTTGCGGAAAGAAAATGGTTTGGATGGCTGCCGCAGTCCTGCTTGCACTGCAATTGGCATCGAATGTAGTCAATCTGTTTATGAAATACGCTACCGTAGACGCGGACGGCAATGTAATGTATCAAACAGGTTACGAGGAAGATATGGGGATAAAAGAGGCGGCACAGGCAATATCCGGCAGAAAGATTGACGAGAGTCTGCTGAATGAGATGAAAAAGGCATATGAAGATGATAATCGCAGCGCGGAAGAGATTGTAAAAGACCGGCAGACATATCAGGAAATATATTATTATGTTATTGATTATACCGGTTATGATTATACCGGTTTTGAAACGGCTATTGAGATAGATGAGGAAGAGTTATACCGAATCAGGCGCGATACGCTTGACGAGGAAAATCAGTACTGGGAACTGAATGAAGAAGAAATCCGGTATTGGGAGGAGCAGGAGAATACAATCGAAAAGCCGTTTGTGTATGATTATAATGCCGGAGCAAGCTATTTTTTTGCACGAATTAACATGCTTAGTTTGTTATGGCTGTCATTAATAGGTATCGGGCTGGCGAACTTCTTCGGGGAGGAGCATATTCGCAGAACGGATCAGCTTATTTTATGCAGTAAGAACGGAAAAATGCCGCTCTATCTGGCAAAGATGGCGGCAGGCATCACTTTTGGCATTGTGGGAACAGTCACATTTTATCTTGTTCAGTTTTTAACGATGTCGGCAATATACGGGATGAGCGGATACGATTTACCGCTGCAGCTTTATTTATGGATGAGTTCTTTTCCGATAAGCCTTGGCGGAGCGATTATCATATCATTTTTTCTATCCCTTGCGGCGGCGGTTTTAAGCAGTGTGTTCATTATGCTTTTGTCCGAACTGCTCCGAAACGGAGTTGCTGCTCTTTCCGTAATGCTTGGGACAACGCTTTTTACCATATTTGTTCCGGTTCCGGTTCGTTACGGTCTTATTTCGCAGTTATATAATTTTATGCCGCTGCAGTTCTTTAATGGTACCGAGTTTCTGGATAAGCGGTTGTTCCGCATCTTCGGAAGGTATTTCACCGGACTGCAGACGGCGCCGGTTTTCTATCTGGTGTCAGCGGTGATTTTAGCCGGAATCGGGTTTAAGGTATATAAGGAGTATCAGGTCAGTGGGAGGTAGAGATACCTCCCTTTTTTGCGGGAAAAGCAGAAACATGATATAATAAAAGGTAAAGTAAGACGAAAGGAACTTTACCGTATGAAAAGAGAAGAAGCAAGGCGCAGAGCCGAAGAACTTGTAAGTAAGATGACACTGGAGGAACGTGCTTCACAGCTTCGCTATGACGCACCGGCAATTAAAAGACTGGGGATTCCCGCATATAACTGGTGGGGAGAAAGTCTGCACGGGGTGGCGAGAGCCGGTACGGCAACCGTTTTTCCGCAGGCAATCGGCATGGCGGCGACATTTGATGAAGAATTGGTAGAAAAAGCCGCGGACTGTATCTCTACGGAGGGCAGGGCAAAATACAATGAGTATTCGGCGCATGACGATAGGGATATTTATAAAGGGCTTACGTTCTGGTCTCCGAATATCAATATTTTCCGTGACCCGAGATGGGGACGCGGACATGAAACATACGGCGAAGACCCTTATTTGACTTCACGTCTTGGCGTGGCATACGTAAAAGGCTTGCAGGGAGACGGGGAAGTGCTCAAAGCAGCGGCATGTGCGAAGCATTTTGCAGTGCATTCCGGTCCGGAGGCGCTGCGGCATGAGTTTGATGCAGAGGCAACTCCGAAAGATATGGAAGAGACATATCTGCCTGCATTTGAAGCATTAGTAAAAGAAGCGCATGTAGAGGCGGTTATGGGAGCTTACAATCGTGTAAACGGTGAGCCTTGCTGCGCAAGTAAGACGCTGATTCAGGGTACTTTACGGGGAAAATGGGGATTTGAAGGACATTTCTTATCGGACTGCTGGGCAATCAGAGATTTCCATGAACATCATATGGTGACGTCTACTGCGCCGGAATCGGCGGCGATGGCATTGAACGCAGGCTGTGATTTGAACTGCGGCAGTACTTATCTGCATGTTCTGACGGCATACCAGCAGGGGCTTGTAACAGAGGATGCCATTACGCAGGCAGCAGTCCGTCTTTATACAACCCGGTATTTATTAGGTTTATTTGATGAAAGCGAGTATGATGCGATTCCTTATGAGAAAGTAGAGTGTAAGGAACATCTTGCGCTTGCGGATAAAGCGGCAAAAGAGAGTGTCGTTTTATTAAAAAATGATGGGATTTTACCGCTTGATATCGATAAAATTCAGACAATCGGTGTTATCGGTCCTAATGCAAACAGCAGAATTGCTTTGATGGGAAATTATCATGGAACTTCATCTGAATATATTACAATATCGGAGGGGATTCAAAGATATGCAGAGGGGAAAGCAAGGGTGCTGTACTCCGAAGGGTGTGCTTTATGTAAGGAAAAAACGGAATCACTGGCACAGAAAGGCGACAGGCTTGCCGAAGCGCGGATTGTGGCGGAGCATAGCGATGTTGTTATTTTGTGCCTTGGGTTGGACGAAACATTAGAGGGTGAGCAGGGTGATACCGGAAACAGCGCGGCTTCCGGCGATAAACTGGATTTGTTTCTTCCGAAACCGCAGAGAGATTTAATGGAGGTAATTGCCGAAACCGGAAAACCGGTAATATTTTGCTTGATGGCGGGAAGTGCTA
>CAMWMM010000028.1 GCA_947175285.1 uncultured Lachnospiraceae bacterium | reverse complement strand
ATATTTGATTATGCCGACTTTTTTATAAATAAATATTTAGTGATATGGAAAAAATGGTATAAGTAGAGAGAAAAATTATCTAAAAAAATAGTTAATATTTAATTGTGTTCCATATTTTTTTTGGCGTTATCAGAATGTATTCTGATGCTTACATTAATATACAAGTTTCTAATGAAAAAAGTATTATTAGGGGATGTAATTTATTACTATTCTATAATTCAAGAACTTAAAAATGCATGTGACGGTCTTGTATTTGGAGGCTCTAGCTTAATATATGCATTAAATGAATTAATGTATGTACGTGAGTTATTAGAATTTGACTGTTCGGATAATTTAAGTGAAACTAGATTGCTAGAACCATATGAAATTACTTTTGAAAATGTATGGTTTAAATATCCCGAAAAGAATAATTACATACTTAAGGACTGTAATTTTACAATTAAAAATAATGAAGTGGTAGGTCTTGTAGGCAGGAATGGTTCTGGAAAAAGTACCATTATAAAATTGCTGCTTGGTTTATATGAGCCGTCAGAGGGCAGAATATTATTAAATGGTATAGACTATAAGGAATATAATATATCTGAAATAAGAAAGAAAATCGGAATAATGTTTCAGGATTTTTGCAGGTATAGCCTGTCTTTTAAAGAAAATATTATAATTTCAGAATTAGAACTTGCTGAGAATATAGATATGATAGAGAATGCAATAGATAATTCTGGATGTAAAAGTATATTGAAAAAAATAAACAATGATTTGGATGCACAGCTAACAAAAAGATTTTATGAGAATGGTGTAGAGTTTTCAACAGGACAATGGCAAAAAATAGCATTAGCACGTTCTTTTTTTGGCAAGAAAATCTTTTATCTTTTGGATGAGCCGTCATCAGCATTAGATCCTGTATCTGAGGATAAAATATTGATAGCATTTGAAAAAATGATAAAGGGCAAAAGTGGAATAATTGTAACACATAGACTTTCTAGTTTAAACTTTGTTGATAAAATATTAGTTTTGGAAAATGGAAAAATAATTGAGTCAGGAACACCACATCAATTACTGGAATTAAATGGATTATATGCAGATTTTTATTATAGGCAAGCCAACAAATATGTTTAAATGCAAGCTCTATTTTGTGATAAAAATTCAATATATCAGTAGTGTTAAAAAGCACAGTCTGAAATACTGGTTGATTTCAGTCTGTGCTTTCTATTATTCAGCAGGTGGGATATACTCCAATAGATCAGCAATGGAGCAATTTAATGTCCTGCATATTCGCACAAGCACTTCTGTATCCAGTCGTGTAATGGTATTATTGATATATCCATTTAGCTGAGAGCGTTGAATTTCTGCTTTTTGGCAGAATTTGTTTTTGCTTAAACCAGATTCTTTAAGTAGCTCGCCTAAGTGAATTTTGATACTTCCGTTTTGACTCAATTTTGTACCTCCCTGTCGAAAAGTGTCATAAAAAGAAGACGCAAAAAGTTTGACTAATTAAGTATACATTAGTTAAAATTAACATATCAGTTATAGGAAATTATGGATAAGAAGTTATACTACCAGAAAGGAAAAGACGAATGAATAAGAGAGCTGCTAAAGAGGCAATTAAGAAAATTGCTAAAAGAGAAGGAAAAAGTGAAAGTGAAATTAGAGAGGAAATGGAGGAAGCTATTATGATTGGTTTCTTGAACAAGGAAACAAGACCGAGGTGGGATAGTCTTTTTGGATCAGGGCGGCTGCCAAGCCCGGAAGAATTTATTGCAGTTTTATCAATGAAGGCTGCGAGAGGATAGGCAGAGTAATAATAGCATAGTAATTTAAAAAGAGCAGTTTTACCATATAAGTGTGGTAAAACTGTTTTGGTGTCTGTTTTATGTTCAAAAGTTTCGTTTTTCGTAATGAGTATTGATTCTGTTTTATAAGATGCTGTATTAGTAATCATGGACATTTTAAAATATAAGACCAACAAAAATATTTCAAAAAGACAGTCTGAATTATGAAGCAGTTCAGACTGTCCTTTATGAACTGTTAAATGATAATTAAATTCCTAGTCTAACATTGACCTTTAAGGACAAGTGTATTCTTAGCTAAAATATGGTTCTCCATTTTGTCAAATAATTCATTTAATGAAAAACCTGCAGCTAAAGACAAAGAAGTACAATCCAAAGCATATATATCGAGAGTGTATTTGTGATCTTTGTCCGGTGGAGTGGGACCGACATATCCGTATATAATTTGTGGATCGGTTTCTCCAACAAAGTCAGAGGCAAAGCTATTTTTTCCCTGAACTATATTCAAAGTATTATCTGCGCTTATATTTTCGGGAAGTTCGCCTATTTCGCTGGATATGTCACATGCGATCCAATGAATCCACGGGAAACCGCATACTCCTACGGCATCAAAATCAATTAATGTCAGGGCAAACGATTTGGTTCCGCTCGGAACTTCCTCAAAAGTAATCGGAAAAGATATTTTGGGGTTGCCCTTATACTTATCCTTTTCCTCAGCGTGCTTTGAATACTTTTTTGGCAGGTATCCGTTTTCTGTTTCAACTTTGATTTTCATATTCGTCACTCCTTTTCTTGAAATATAAATGTAATAGGATATAAATTATAAACACAAATGCTAAGAGCAAATGCATATATACAAAACCATAGGCATAATATAATATTCCGCCCAGTATAAGCAGTATAATATTTATTATAGAGTAGATGCCTTCCATTTTATTTGATACCAGAGCCACATTTGAACCATTATCACGCAATCCGTTTAAACATATAGGGCGTGTGGCTCCAGAAGTTAATCCTAACAATACGGTTGCGGCAACAATCATTATCAGATTGCTTGAGAAATACATGATAAGTGATAGCAGTAGGCAGATATTCATGATTCGTACTGCATATTCCTTTTTTAATCTTCCGGCTATGAAGTTTGAAGATATATTTCCCAAAAAGGTGTAGCTGGTTAGTATGGCGATAAAACCGTATACCGGAATATTCATATCAATAAATAAATGATAAGGGAGAAAACCAGTAAAAAATGTTAAAATAATACCTCTGGTAAGGCAATAAGTGCAAACAAGGCTTTTCTCTTGATAGGTAAGTTTTGCATTTGTTCCTTTTTTGTTGACTGTTTCCATTTTTCCCGGTTCATTAGGCAATGTCATACATACAATACCTGTGATAATATCTGCGAGAGCGCTTGCGATGAAAGGCAGGCGAATGTCTATATTGAATAGAACGCTCCCTAAAAGTCCGGCGACAAGCAATGCGGCAAACATTAAGCTATTACTGCGTGACTGAAATTTCCCGCCGTCATCAATATGATGATTGATTATTCGGGTGTCACACCCTGCTGCAATTCCATAACCAAATCCTAGAAATATTTGTGCTATGCATATTCCTACAAAACTCTGTGTTAATACAACAAGTATCAGACCTATACATTTAAAGATCTCGCTTATAAGCAGAACATATTTACACGAAAAGCGATAGTTCGGTTTTAAGCTGGTTGGAAACTTTGTATATGCAAAAACTGCAATTCCATATACTGCCATAATAATCTCAATGGTAATGAGGCTGAAACCGATTTTAGACAAATAAATTACCATAAACGGCAAATGAAAGTATGCTCTTGAAAAAATGCGGTACAATGATATTTGTGATTTAATGTGGCTATTCAACTTCATATCCCTCCTTGCATAACATATTTTCTAATGTTGACCTGTCAATATCGCCTTCTCTACAGATTTTTATGCCATTTTCTTTAAGAAGTACGATGGTACTTGATTTTGAGGTCTTAATCGGCTGCTCGGATTCAATAAAATACTTTACACAATTGCCCAGTTGTGATACGGCAATTTCTTTTGTCACTAACATATCATCAACGGTTCCGGATATGTTTGCAGATGTTATTGCAATAGGATTTCCGTCTAAATACTCCATGAATTTCCGCCATGTAGGATTTGAAATACAGCCTAATGCAATAGAGTCAACACCATTCAGCATATAATCGTATTTCGTATCCTTTTTATCAACAATGATATTAAACGGTCCCGGTAAAAAGCGTGTGACCAACAACTCCATAAGCTGCTCATTTTTGCATACTCCATATTTCTTCCAATCTGCCGGATCAAGGAAAAATAATGACAGAGGTTTATCCTTCGGTCTTTGCTTATATGTAAAGATTTTATCAATGGCTTCCTCCGAAGTTGGGAAACATGCAAGATTATAGTTTGTGTCTGTGGGTATGACAATAGGATTGTTGTCTTTCATGTGAGCTAAAATATCTGTGATGTCATTTTCTAATTTTGTTACTATTTTCATATTGAGTTTCCTTTCTTGAATGTTAGGTTGTCTGTAAAAGGTTAATAAATTTGTACAAGTCGCAGGCTTCTTCTAATGTTATGTGATTGATAATTTTAGAGGCTTTTCTGTAAAAATTTACAATCTCTTTCGTGTCGGCTAAGTTTCCAAATTCTTTTGATATTCTGCTGGATAATATCTTAGAACTTGATATGCCGCTTATATTGAGATCCAAAGGCTTTATTTGTGTTCCAAACTCTTCCGGCTGGACAAATTGATACATATTGCAATCTTTCATCATGCCGTCCTGATGTATGCCGGATTCATGGATAAAAACATTATCCCCAATGATTGGCTTTGTTGCGGCTATCGGAAATTCTAGAATTTCCGATATTTTGTTAGCTAACAAAATAATATCTTTGAAGTTAATGTTGGATTTTATTCCGTATTTTTTATATAGAATGTAGCTGACCTCTTCTATTGATGTATTTCCGGCTCTTTCGCCAATTCCAAGAAATGTAGTTTCAACTTGTTCAGCTCCATTTAATACTCCGGCAATGGAATTGGCTGTAGCTAACCCTAAATCATTATGGCAATGTACGCTTATTCCAAAATTGTATCCGTTTTCTTTTATCTCTCTGATATAAGCTCCAAATTCTTCTGGAACCATACAGCCGACGGTATCTGCGATTGTTACCAAATGTACGGGATATTTATTACATAGCCGCAAGACTTCCATGAAATAAAGTTTGTCTGCCCGTGTTGCATCTTCAAAGCATATATCTGTTCGGATATTTAGCTGCTGCAAATAGTTCAGACAATTTTCCAGCTTAGATTTCATGCTTTCACGAGTAAGTCCCAATTTTTTCTCAATATGCAGATCAGATATGGGAACTAACAGCTTGATTGTTAATTGGTTTACTTTTTTCTTTAGCCTTGCTGTAATATCAATATCCTGTTTAACAAGTCTTGTCAGTACGACTACTTCCTGATCATTGCTTAGTTTTTTCGCTTCTTCACAAATCATTGTGTAATCATCTTCTGAGGCACACATACCAATCTCAACTGAATCAACATTCGATTGTCCTATAAGTTCAAAAACACTAAGTTTGGTTCGGAAGTTCTTATTAACATTGTGTTGCTGCATTCCGTCTCGAACTGTGTTGTCCTGAAATTTTACCATAACAGTATCCTCCTTTCTTTTGTCGGGTATATAATATTACATATTGTGACAAAAGAAAATTTCAAAAAACTTAATATATTGTTCAGAAAAAGTTGACATTTTGTTTAGGTAATTGACGTTTTTGTATTACATCTGCAATAGAAATCGAGAATTTATTGTGTTATAATACGGTAAAGTGGTAAATTGAATTTCAAAAGGAGATATATAGATGAACCTTGAATGGTATTATACTTTTTTGGTTGTTGCCAAATATCAAAACTATCGAAAAGCTGCTGATGAATTATTTATTACCCAGACATCAGTATATAATCATGTTAAAAACCTTGAAGCACTCTTGGGTGTTGAATTGGTCGAAACATCTGGTCGTAATATAACGTTGACTGAAGCGGGACAATTTTTTTGTAAAATTGCAAAGGAAACCATAACTACTTATGAAAATGGACTCTATGCTGTTAAAAATATGAAATCCAGCTACAAGACTACATTAAAGGTTGTTGTCACTACATATATTGATAATTACCTGATCCCCAAATTTCTGCCAATCTTTTTTCAGAAAGAACCTAGCATTAATATTTCAACAACAGTATTGGAGGATAATATACCGCAAGCTATTATGGATGGGCAGTATGATATTGGGATTGACAGGAAAGAACCTTTTATAAAAAAAGTTCAGTATAAAAATGTATGTGAAGGGAAAATTCAGCTTGCTGTGCCAAATACCAGTGACAATAGTAACTTGTCAACAGAAATAGAATACTTTCAGAAATATAGGATATTGACTAACAATCACCCTACATATTGGGAAGATTTGGAAAAGTCTATCAGTAAGTTATATCCTGATGCAGATTTTGTGAGCATAGCTTCTGTACGTTCTACGGAAGATTTGATTAAGGCAGATCAGGGGGTATCCTATTTGCCCGTTTACATTGTAAAGGGATTGCAGCAATCTCAAATTAAGTTAATAGAGCCAAAAGATATAACACCTCCAATTTCCTTTACTTATTTGATTTGGAAAAAGGAATCTGCTGAAATTGACACTTTTAATAGGCTTTTTGAGGAATTTGTTCGGCAAGAACGTGAGAAGGTTGATTAGCGAGACAGTATGTTACACGAATAATAGAAATTTGAATAGCAGAGTGATGTAGAAAGCGGTCTGAATCAATGTTGATGATTTCAGACTGTTTTTTATAATAAAGGCATAGTAGTTCAAGATGACCATTTTCTGCAAAAAGAGGTCACTTTCTGCAAGCGGTATTGAAGTGTGTTAGATAAGTGTTAATATAAGCATAAGCTGTATACATGCTAATTTTATTAAATTTAAGGAGGAATATGTTAATGAAGATCAAAAAGTTTTTAGGTGTAGTTTTGGCAGGATGTATGTTGTTTTCAGTACCCGTTATGGCAGCAGAGGAACAGCCGGATAATGTAGTAGTATCCGATGAGGTAACAATTACATTTGAAGGTACAGGAAAGTTACAGCAGATGTATGAGAATGGTGACTTGGATGAGCGTATTCAGGATATGAAGGCGGAGTTTGAGGCATCTGATAATAAAGGATCTGTCGCAAGAGAGCCTGCAGCACCCGTTTCATATGTAGGAGTTATTCAGGTGCGCTCAACGCAAGGCGGCTATGAAGATATTCCCAGAAATCAATATACAACACTTGTGGATCATGGCGGTGCCGAAATGTATGTTGTGACTCAAAAGAATGGCGAAGGAAGGGACTATGCTACTTATTGTAATATACAGGTTAAGTCAATTGACTATGCATCGTTGGATTTCAACAATGATAGGATTGTAGATGGATGGCTGTATTTATGGGATTTGAGCGGAATGAACGAGTCAGGTCAATTTACATATAAGGCAACCTCTTACAACTCACCGTGGAATACTATGTCAACATGGATTAATATTAAGTAGGTGTAAGTCATGAGGATTGATACAAATTATAATTCAACAAATTCGGTGGGTGTAAATCCGGCTAAGAAGCAGGAAAATCAATGCTTTTCAGAAGTAATGCGCAAAAAAGTAGACAACACTGATACATATGAAAAGCAACAAGAGGATAAGTTCAAGCCGTCCTGTTCAGAAGAAGTCATGCAGGCATATGACAAAACCCTTAAAGATACAGGAATTGATCCATTTCCAATGAACCGAATATCAACAGCATTGGTTATTCATGTTGAACAAGGTAAAGAACAGCTAAGTTCCGATTTCTTGGGAAACACTGTTGAGTCAGCAAAAGCTATGGTTAAAAAAATTTTGGAGAGAATTTATAATCCAATATCTCCACCAGCGCATCCTGAGTTTGTGGCAAAGGAACGTGCGTTTTACGAGAAATTTTTGGATAATTTGAATGCGCTATAAAGGGCGAAGAATTAGTGATTTCCCGTAATAGCTGAATAATGGTTTACAGAGAGTCAGACAATCCGATTAAATCTGGAGTCTGGCTCTTTTTTGTTCTTACATAATAGTCAAGGTGGCGTATATCAGCTATAAATAGCGGATACTGGCACTCTGAAAACAACTCCCTTTCAGTTATGATAGTTGCAGGCTTGAGAAAGCCACAACAATTTAATAGGACACGCATACACCTGATTTTATTTTCGCCTTTTTATCCGTCTATGCTCATGCAGGGATAAAGGGGTGGCAGAATCCCGTTTCGTGCGAAGATGTACCTGCAATGGATAACATTGTTGCCCGTGAAGGTATGGAGCAGAGGATTGTGCCTACTGGCATGGCAGTCAGAGGTAATGAGGTAAAACAGCGCCGGAATTTCAGCGAAAGCATTTTTCGGGAGTGGCTGCCTGCGGATTCCGTCTGGTTGGGCATGACGGAGGCGCAGTGTGGGATGGGAGCCGTCCCAGTGTATGTTACCCGGTTCGGGGACAAGCGAGAGCCAATCTGATATTTTCAGATTGAACAGAGGGGTAATGTGGCGGAAACGCCACGTTATCCTCTGATACAGGCAAGCCTTGCAGTTATCAGATAACAGCAGACAAGGCTTCCCTGTATGAGAGGATAAATGCCGGCAAAAACTTCTCTTTTGTTTCAGTCAATGAAAATAGAAGAAAGAACAGGTGATTATCATGTGCAGTAATGTGAAAACTATTGAGGTCGGCTTGCTTGTGCATCCGGCAATCATGTTTATGAACTCCAACAAGTCAGAAAGCAATATCCACCAGCTTATTCAGCAGAACCGCCAGAAGTGCAGCTTGGCAGGGATAGCGTTGATGAATGAAGCTATCATTAACAAGGGACCGAACAGGGACATTGACCGTGATGCGGTAAATATGCTCATTACCCGTCTGATCAGTGGGAAGTATGATACGGTTGTCGTGGAAAACATGGCTGACATTACAGCGGACGAGTCTGATCTGGAGGAATTTATGCACGATGCCGCAAACATCGGTGTCGGCTTTTTTGAGATTTCTACCATGCAGTACCATATGTATGACACAACAAAGTGTCCTGCCAATAAGGATAGACCGATATGGGGCGGGGGCAAGGGCTGCTGATGAAGATACAGAGAGGCGACATACTGTATGCTGACTTGGGCGTACAGTATCAGGGAAGTATGCAGGGCGGTATGCGCCCGGTGGTGGTAGTCAGTAACAACAGGGCAAACAAGCACAGCACTGTCATTACAGTGGTTCCGCTGTCTACTAAGATTTACAAGAAACGGAACCTGCCCACTCATGTATTCATATCGTTCTATAAGACGGAGGGGCTGGATCAGCACAGCATCGCATTATGCGAACAGGTTACAGCACTGAACTTTGACCGTATCATAGAACACATGGGCAAGGTCGATGAAGAAACGCTTGGCAGGATCACGGAGGGCGTACAGGTGCAGGTTGGAGTGTTTGACAGATATAATTAAGGAAAGGACATAACATCATATCATTTGGGAGCCGGGCGGGTGTCCGGCTTTTTACATAGCTGCCAGTGTTCCATATGGCAGCATGAATTTTTCATAGGGAGGAATGGAATGTCACTTGAGGAAATGCAGGCAGTAGACATTCGGACGGTAAGACCGGAAGATGTTGTTGATATTCGGCAGATAAAGATAGATAAAGGGCTTTCACGGGAGGAAAGGCGCAGGGAATTTATCAGGCAGGTAAAAAATCCCTATTGTTTCCGTGTGGGGAATGTCATTGTCAAGTCAAGCTACAGTGAGAACGGGGTTTCCCTGAATGAGCGTTTTGAGGAACTTGTGATGTCTGTATAAATTTTTGAAAAAAGTGTGGAAAAAAAACGGGAAATGTGTTAATCTAGGACTCAGTAGGACAACTAAATCATGTGCAAACTCTGGAACCTAGATTTTTTGGGATTGGGCTATCTTAATTGAAATCAAGGAAAAGGAGTGTTGCAGATGGAAAATATCAATTCTATTTTATATCATGCAGCCATTTACCTCCGGTTATCAAGAGAGGATGGCGATGTTGCGGAAGGCAGCAAGCTCGTAAGCAACAGCATATCGAACCAGAAAGCCTTAATCATGGACTTTCTGAAATCCCACACTGAAATCAAGGTACATTCCGTGTATGCGGATGACGGTTACAGCGGCGTCAATTTTGACCGCCCGGACTTCCAGCGCATGTTGGAGGATATACGGAAAGGCACGATCAACTGTGTCATTGTAAAAGACCTGTCCCGTTTCGGCAGGAACTATATTGAAGCAGGGCGGTATATCGAAAAGATATTCCCGATGCTCGGTGTGCGTTTCATTGCCATTACGGACAATTACGACAGCATGGCGGCGGCAGGCGGCTATGGCAGTGATATGGTGGTCCCGTTCAAGAACCTCATAAATGACGCATATTGCAGGGACATATCCATTAAGATCAGAAGCCACTTGGATATGAAGCGGAAGAGAGGGGAGTACATCGGCGCATTTGCCGTGTATGGCTACCTCAAGGACGAGAGGAACAAGAACCAGCTTGTCATTGATGAATATGCTGCGGGCGTTGTGAGGGACATTTTTGCAATGAAGCTGTGCGGCTTGAACCAGCAGACAATCGCTGACAGGCTGAACAATGACGGTATCCTTTCCCCGATGGAGTACAAAAAGAGCATAGGCATAAATCTTGAGACGACATTCAAGAAGGGGACGCAGGCAAAATGGAGTTACAATGCGGTGCTTAGAATCCTCAAAAATGAGGTCTATACCGGGGTGCTGACACAGGGCAAGCAGACAACACCGAACTACAAGGTAAAGACACGGGTAATGAAGCCGGAAGATGAATGGGTAAAGGTGGAAAACACGCATGAGCCTATTGTTTCAAGAAAAGACTTTAATCTGGTGCAGGAACTTCTAAAGCAGGACACAAGGATCTCCCCGGATAAAGAGGCGCTCTTTCCACTGGCAGGTATGCTTTACTGCGGGGACTGCATGGAACCAATGGTAAGAAAGACGGTTCCGGCAGGCGGTAAAAAATATGTGTATTATGTCTGCTCCGGCAATAAAAAGGATAAAACCTCATGTTCGCCGCACAGGATTTCAGAAGCTGACCTGACAGATTCCGTCCTTTATCTGTTACAGACGCATATTGAAAGCGTCCTGACACTGGAGGAGGCAATGCAGGTCATTGAGAAAGCCCCGAAGCTAAAGGCAGATGTGGCAAAGTTTGATGAACGCATTGTGAGGAAACGTGCGGAACTGGAAAAAGCGGAAAAAAGAAAGCTGAATCTGTATGAGGACTTAAAGGACGGCATCATTTCCAAAAAGGAATACTTACAGTTAAAAGCAGAGTATGACCGCAGGATCAGTGAGGCGGAAACGGCAATCGGCTCTTATGAGAAGGAAATGAAGCTGATACTGGAAAACAAGAGCAGTATGCACGAATGGATCAATGAATTTAAGCGGCATGAGAATATCCAGTCCTTAGAACGCAGTGCGGCGGTAGTGATGATAAAGCGTGTCATGGTCTACAGTGCGGACAGGATAGAGATCACATACAACTTTGAAGATGAATTTGCAAGGTGCAGCGAATATGTGGCTGCATACGGGGAGTATAGCAGGAAGGAGGCAGTGTAAATGGCTAGAAAGAGCAGAAAGCCCTCTGTTTCCGAACAGGGTATGCAGAATACGGGAGTACAGGCAAAAACGGAAATGAAGCTGTACCGGACGGCGGTATATGCAAGGCTGTCCGTGGAGGACAGCAAAAACCCTGACTGCGATACCATTGAGAACCAGTTATCATTAGTAAGGAATTATATAGAGAGTAAACCATACCTCCGACAGACGGCAGAATACATAGACAACGGGGTGTCTGGCACACGCTTTGACAGACCGGAGTTTATGAGGATGGTTGCAGACATGCGGGCAGGAGAGATTGACTGCATCGTGGTAAAAGACCTTTCAAGGCTTGGCAGGAACTATCTGGAAGCCGGGGACTACCTCGAAAAGATATTCCCTTTCTTTGGGGTACGCTTTATCGCAGTCACGGACGGCTATGACAGCATTAATCCGAACACGGCAGATGACGGTCTTATCGTACCGCTTAAAAACCTTATCAATGAGGCATATGCAAAGGATATGTCAAAGAAGATTTCCACTGCCATTGACATCAAGCAGCGGCAGGGGAAGTTCATAGGGTGCAGGGCGGCATACGGATATATGAAAAGCCCGGAAGATAAGAACCTGCTCATTGTTGACAGGGAAGTGAGCCATATCGTAGTGAGGATATTTGAGTGCAAGGCAGAGGGCATGGGCAATGGCAGCATTGCAAAAATGCTGAATGATGAAGGGATTGCGTCCCCGATGCGCTACAAATATGAAAAGGGGCTGACAAAGAACAAGCGGTATGCCGAAAGCCTTTGGAATGACGGCACAATCGCCACAATGATTGTCAATCCGGTCTACATTGGCGATATGGAGCAGGGAATACAAAAAGAAGCGATGCACATGGGAATAAAAAAGCACATCATAAAGAAAGAGGACAGGATATATGTGGCAGGAACCCATGAGCCTGTTGTGAGCCGTGAGCTTTTTGACAAAGTGCAGGAACTGATTGAGGAAAGAAAGCAGAAAGTGATCGCAAGCCGTGGCAAGTACGACAATGTAGAGAAAAAGGAAAACAAGTTTGACCGTATTCTTTTCTGCGGCGACTGCGGCGGCAGGCTGAAATTTTACCGGAGGGTGGATAACAGGAGCGGGATTGCAAAAGTTTACTATGCTTATCTCTGTCCTAATTCTGAAGCCTATGGCGAGAAGTTCTGCAAAAAGAAGAGGATTAAATTGCAGGACTTGGAGGAGGCGGTAGAAAATGCCCTGCGGATACACATGAAGCTGTTCCTCGACACAAAGGAAGTCCTGCAAAGTCTGAACAGGACGGCGCAGGCAAAGCAGATAAAGACAGATTACAGGCGGCAGATAACAGACACAAAGAATAAGCTGGAACGTGCGCAGTCCATGAACAGCAGCCTTTACAATGATTATGCGGACGGGCTGCTTAGTGAAAGGGATTACCTGTTTGCAAAGCAGAAATATGTTAAGGAAGCGGAAAACCTCGCACAGAAACTTTCCGAACTGGCAGCAATGCAGACTACCTATGAGGCAGAATATGCGGGCGGTCAGGACTTCGCAAAGGTCATGGAACGGTATGCAGGCTTTGAGGAACTAACATCGGATATAATCCACGCACTGATCAGCCGCATTGTTTTCTTCGGGGAGGGCAGGATTGAGATAGAATATGCCTTTGCCGATGAACTGAAAGCATTCGTGGAACTGACGGAAAGCAGGAAGGAGGAAATCTCATGTATGCAACAGGCAGTATGACAGCAAAAAAAGAATATGTGATCTGCCTGTATGTCCGGCTTTCCATAGAGGACGATGATGTGTCCGGCAGCGCTTTCAAGACGGAAAGCGGGAGTATCACGACACAGAGGGCATTGCTCCATGATTACATTAAGAACCGGAAAGAGTTTAAAGGCTGCAAGGTCATTGAGAAATGCGACGACGGCTTTTCCGGCACACACTTTGACAACAGACCGCAGTTCACGGAAATGATTGAACTTGCCAAAAAGGGAAAGATTGACTGTATCATCGTGAAAGACTTCTCAAGGTTCGGCAGGGACTATGTGGAACTGGGGAATTATCTGGAACAGTTATTCCCTTTCATGGGGGTACGGTTCATTTCCGTAAATGACAACTATGACAGTGCGGAACTTGCGGAAGGCACAACCGGAGGCTTGGACGTGGCATTTAAGAACCTGATCTATGACTATTACAGCAGGGAAATGTCAAGGAAACAGCGGATCGCATGGCAGCGCATGGCAGAACAGGGGCAGTACAATTCAACCTGCGCCCTGTACGGCTACAGGAAATCAAAGGAAGATAAGCACAAGCTGGTCATAGAGCCGGAAGAGGCAGAGGTAGTCCGTGAAATCTTCAATATGAAGATAGCGGGGACCGGAACGACACTGATTGCAAGGGCGCTGAATGACAGGGGTATCCCCTGCCCGTCGGAACTGTACCGTTCCAGGGGGGACACAAGAAAGTGGAAAAACAAAGGCAATCCGTGTTACTGGACGGCAACAAAGATTGAAGCCATTATACGGGATGAAAAATATACCGGGACAATGGTACAGCTAAAGACAAAGCTGGATGGAGTCGGGGGAAAGCAGGTAAACCGTCCCAGGGAGGAATGGGTAAGGGTGGAAAACACCCATGAACCTATCATCACTTATCCCCAGTACATCAGGGCGGTATCCTCCCTGAAGCAACAGAAAGCGAAAGAAAGCAAGAACTTCAAAAACATCTATTACTGCGGGTGCTGTGGCAGGGCATTGTTCAATGCACACTACGGAACCGTCTTTTGCAAGCAGCGGTCATTCAAGACCGATTCCGATTGCAGGGACATTGAGATTAAAAAGCATGAAGCCGATATGTCGGTGCTTGAAGCTGTCAAAGAAGAGGCAGAGTTATTTCTTGACCATGATAAGCTGTCAAGGCAGGTCATAAAGAGAAATTCTCCTTTATCCGTTAGTGACAGGATCAATTCCACAATGAGGTCGATTGAGGCAGCACAAAAAAGCTGGATTGCACTGTACGATAAATACGCTGACGGAAAACTGGAAAGAGAGTTTTTCCTGAATGAGAAGAAACAGTATGATGCCGATATGGAGAAGCTGGAACAAGAACTTGCGGCGCTCCGGCAGGCGCAGGAAGAAGAGGAAACCGAACAGGAAGGCTCCCAAAGGAAAGCAGATCAGGCTATGGCATTTCTGGAAGAGGAAGAACTGACAGAGGATATGAAAGAAAAACTGATTGAAAAGGTCATCGTCTATCCGGCAAGCAAGATTGAGATAGTCTGGAAGTATAAGGGACATTCTGTAAGGGAGTTGGTGTAAGGGAAATAAAGAGTTGAAATGAGGGCAGGACTGAATTAGCACTGAAAGCGGAAACACCGTTTGCACAAGCTGATCCAGTCCTGCCTTTGGTTCTGGATAGGAGTATGTAAAGATGGGCTTTACAAAGAGTGAGTTAGTTCAGTTCTTCGATGAACTGACAGGGTTAATCAGTGAAGAAAACCAGAGTGAAGCAAATCTCCTGATAAGGGGGTTTGTGCTTGACTTTGAGAAAAGCTACAAATATGAAGATGCTGCATTGCAGAAGAACGTGCCATATGTGCCGCCGTTCTATATTCCAGTAATGCCGCAGACCTTTCAGGAAGAGATCAGACTGAAGCTGACTGAGAAACTGACAGAACTGGGCGAATACAGTCCAGAGAATGTAGAACAGGCGATGCACTCTAAAATCTATGACCTGAGAGAGCTGATCGACATTACAGAGTATGCGAAATGGGCAGATGAAGAAATATACAGGGACTTCGCAAAGAAGCTGGCAGCGAGCAGGTGGTAGGCATGGGGCAGTTTCCTCTTACGACATAGGTGGTATTCTGAATAATGCTTTTTAGGCATAGTTAAGCAAGACGGAATAAGTATTAGACATTATGCGGTGGTAAGAGTAAAATAAGAGTAGCGAAAGAAACGCATAAATTCCTTATTAGTGGGGTTTGTGCAGAAAGTGCAAAAAAAATGAAATTTTTTTTTAGTCCATACTTGACAGAAGAATATCCGAATTGGTGGGCATCCATTCCTATGCCGATTGCGTCTTTTCTTGAAGAATATGATTTTTCCGGAAAGACTATTATCCCTTTTTGCTCTAATGGGGGAGGACGTTTTGGGCAGAGCCTGACGGCGATTGCGAAACTGGCGCCGGATGCGACAATGGGGGAAGCATTATCGGTACATTATTCCGGAGGGAGCAGCCTGCCGGAAGATGTGTCCGCATGGTTAAAGGAGAATGGGATTATAGAATAAAAAATGATGATAGAATTGGAGGAAAAGTCATGAAAAAAATTTCAGCTATCTTACTCACTATTTTGATGGTGATCTCCCTTGCGGCTTGTGGGGGAAAGAGTGAATCCACAGAAGAAACAGCATCTGATGCAGGGGATACAACAGAGGCTGCATCTACAGAAATTGCTTCTGAGGAAACCAAGCAGCGTGATGATTTGCCCGAAAATGGAAGTACAGAAGAAAGTACAGTGGATATAAAAACAGAAATCGCCTATGATGGTGTTTTCCCGGAGCATGAACCGTATGGAACAGGCATTGGAGCCATGCCTGGGCGAGTTGTCTGGGCGCACAACCCGGATTCCGTTTCATGGGATGGAAGCGGATACTGGTGGGAGACAGACCATTTTGATGAAGCACCCATTCTCCAGATGGTAAATGAAAGTATTGCTTCTCTTGGCGGAAAAGACAATGCAAAAGATGGATGGACGGCTTTATTTACTGCGCATAATGGCGGAAATGGATACCGAACAGGTGAGAAAATTGCAATTAAGGCAAATATGAATGGCTCCGCAGTATTTGATAATGACACATCCGGGGAAACAAATATGAGCTATACCAATTCGGTATTGTTAAAGGCTCTGCTTATATCCCTCGTGGAAGAAGCTGATGTATCTCCGGAGGATATCACTGTCTATGATGTATCCCGCCTGTTTCCGGATTACATGGCAGCATTGTGTACGGAAGGGAATCTTCAAGGTGTCCGTTTTGTCGGCCGCGACAATGGGATAGCGGATGAAGATGCGCCTATCAACTGGTCTTATGAATTCAGCGGCAACATAAACTATCTTCCGACGTGCGTAACAGAAGCTGATTATGTAATAAACCTTGCGAATCTGAAGGGGCATAGTTACGGGATCACTTTGTGCGGGAAGAATCACTTTGGCTCATTCATTAATGGAAATGCCATGTATCCGCCACAGGGCGCAAACCTGCACCAGTGGCTGTCAAGAAATGATATGGAGATTTACAGCCCTCTTGTAGACCTGATGGGAAATTACCAGATTGGAAAGAAGACAGTGCTGTATATGTTAGATGCCCTTATTTGTGCCCCGTCAGAAGGTACATCTATAACATTGGAGAATTCCACATGGAAGCAGGAACCTTTTGGCGGTGATTACACTTCCAGTATTTTTGTATCGCAGGACCCAGTTGCGATTGATTCCGTGGGAGCGGATTTCCTGATCAATGAGCCGACTTTGCAGGAAAATAACGGAACGCTCCGGAACAATCCTGATGTGGAGAATTATCTTCATGAAGCCGGACTTGTGGGCAATGCCCCGTCCGGGACTGTATATTATGACGGTAATGGGGAACGGATTGTAAACCTTGGTGTGCATGAGCATTGGAATAATTCGACCTTGAAACAATATAGCAGAAATTTGGGTGGGGAAGAAGGAATTGAGTTAGTCTATCTTCTGCTGACTGGAGAGAGTGAAAATACAGTTTCAGAGAAGTAAATTCTATTAAAAATGACTAAAGGGTAACTCTGTCTGCAGGACTTGGGAAAGCAGCATTTTGCTTTTCAAGTCATGCAGACAGAGTTATTCATATTTATGCATCTAAATTGTTTTGAATGATATTGATAAACGCCTGCATTGGTTCAGACGGCTGCTTTGCATATACAATTCCATAATATGTTTTATAATCCCACTCCACAGGGATCGTAACTATGGACGGGTGCACATCTTTCCAGATATCCAATGTTTCCATGATACATCTTGCTTGCTCACATTCATTAAATACATTCGTGTCATAAAAATGCGGTATATCCAAAATGTTGATATCAGGGTGTTTTGTTTCGATTTCATCACGCAGTCTGTTCAGTTCAGGAGAATCGCCCCGTTTTACAAGCATAAGATTTTCTCCGTCCAAATCGCTCCATTGCAGTTTTTCCTTTTTGGCTAATCTATGCTTTCGCGGAACGGCAATACAGCACTCTCCCTGTTTTAACACAAGGATATTATATTTCTCTTTCCATGTGAGGGAATCGCATGGACCGACAAAGCAGTCTATTTCTTTGCCGAGTGTTTCTAACATTCTTTCCATACTTGCCGGACTGTCGTCAAAAGGTACAATACGGATCGTCACAGGCAGCGTACCATCATCAATCTCCGACCATAAATCTACCAGCATTTTACATGGACGGAGAATGGATGTTGCAATACGAATGACCTGTTTTTCATTCTTGGCAATCTGGCGGGTACGGGCGATTGCCTGTTCTGATTGCTTTATGATCTTTTTGGCATCCTTGTAAAAGGAACGCCCGGCGGCGGTGAGCTGCGTCCCCTGACTGGTTCTTTCAATCAGCTTTACACCAATATTTGCTTCCAGCTTGTTGATCTGGTTCATCACTGACGCAGCCGTAATATACAATTCTTTTGATGCTTTCAAAAAACTTCCCTGTTCTACAACTGAAATAAATGTGGTAAGTTCCTTGCTATACATAAGGCATCCCCTCGCTTTTAGATTTTCTTAAAGCCATTTTAACATTTTGGTATCTTCGAAGTCAATGGATATTCTGCTATAACATATATAGGCAGACAATTAGAAAACCATTGAACAATAACAAAATAATTCAGGAGGGAATTGAAATGAAGAAAACAATCGTAGTTATAGGCGCAGGAAAAGGACTTGGAAATGGAGTGGCAGAGAAGTTTGGAAATAATGATTTCCGTGTGGTCCTGATGGCAAGGAGTGAGGAACATCTGAAAGAGTATGCCGCGGATTTTGAGGCTAAAGGCATTGAGGTGTATACGCAGGCAGCGGATGTAGCGGACTTTGGCGCTTTTGCAGAAACTTTCCGTGAAGTGGTGAAAACCTATGGTATGCCGGATGTGCTGTTTTACAATGTGGGGATTACGGTTGCAGATGAGGAAGTGGAAATTTCCGCACAGACACTTATCGACCGGTATGTGGCGGATGTGGCTGGCGCGTACAACTGTATCAGGCTGGTAGATACAGAGGAATTTGCGGAGAAGAAAGGTGCAGTTCTTATAACTGGCGGCGGTCTTGCTTTACAGCCTTATGCGGGTTATCTGCCGCTTTCCATGGATAAGGCGGCGCTTCGGGCAATGGTGCAGGCGCTTTCCCCTGTTCTGAAAGAGAAGGGCATCTATCTTGGAACTGTACAGGTAACAGGAACAATTGGTTCCAATGATTTCTATGCGCCAAAGACGATTGCAGAAGAATTCTGGAAGCTGTACACAGAGCAGGAAACTTCCGAGATTGTCCACTAAATGATAAATACGGCAAAGCAGGAGCATAAAGCAGATGAATAAAAAAATCATTGTTTTGAATGGAGCGGCAAGAAAGAATGGAAGTACGGCAAAACTGGTGGAGGCTTTTGCAGACGGGGCGGAATCCGCAGGAAACCAGGTAAAGATTTTCTATCTTGACGGGATGGAAATCCATAGCTGCAAAGGCTGTTTGAGGGCCGGCAGGGATTCCAAAAGTCCATGCAGCCAAAAGGACGATATGGAACAAATCTATGCCGAATTTGAAAGTGCCGATGTGGTTGTGTTTGCCTCTCCGCTGTATTTCTGGACGATAACAGGAACACTGAAAACCGCAGCCGACAGATTATATGCGGAACTGGAATGTCTGGGATACAGCAGATTTCCTAAAAAGAGCGTGTTACTGATGACAGCGGACGGCAGCGATTATTCGCAGGCCGTAACATGGTATCGGACTTATGAAAGAAATCTCAGGTGGAAGAACTTAGGCGAGGTACTGGGTAAAGGAAAAACCAAAGAAGCCTATCAGCTTGGAGCCTCCATTTAGGTGAAGAAAGGAGTTAAGTGTAATGGAGTATATTACTTTGAATAATGATGTGAAAATGCCAGTTTTAGGTTATGGAACTTATCAAACACCATCGCGGATCACGGAACAGTGTGTTGCAGACGCGCTCCGTGTCGGCTATCGCTCGATAGATACCGCACAGTGCTATGGAAATGAGCATGAGGTCGGCCTTGCCTGCCGTAAATCCGGGATTGCACGTTCAGAGCTGTTTATTACAACAAAATTGTGGGCCTGCCATGGATATCAGGATACGCTGCGTTCGATTGACGGTTCTTTGAAAAAAATCGGAATGGATTATATTGATCTCCTTCTGATCCACGAACCTACCGGCGATGTGCATGAGATTTACCGTGCCATGGAAACTGCCTATAAAG
>CAMWMM010000027.1 GCA_947175285.1 uncultured Lachnospiraceae bacterium | reverse complement strand
CTAAAGGTTTCGCCTTAAGGCGAGGGTTTTAACCCCATTATACAGACAATAAAAAGGAAACTGCCGCATTTTTGTAGAGCGGTTTCCTTTTAAGAAAGCCTTGACAATGATCTGTCTGTCAGGGCTATAATTGATATGCCCAACTATGAAACAAATCCATATTTATTTCATAGTTAATATTAAAACTGAGATATTTATGTTCAATATTGGAAATTCCTATTTAAAATTCGTTTCATTATAAATAACTTTCTTTATCTGCTCGTATGAAACTTCTGCCATAGGACGTCCCGCTAAAACTCTGGTTTCAACTTCCTCTGAGATTATAGAAAATCGTTCCCACAAATCAGAAAATAGCACATCATAAATTTCTAACACACGCAAATCGGTCTGCATAATTTTCTGCAGCTTTTCCTTTATCTGCAAAAGCCTATCCTTTGCCGGCGGATGCGTCGTTTTGTCTGATCCGCCCTTAATCTGCAAATTCTCAATGATGCTTAACACCCACATGGCAACATATAACCCGCCCAAAATGACCTGAATATCCATTTTTCTTTCATTAAGTATCGGAATTGTCAGTAATGCACCTATATAATCAGCATCAAATTCCTGTTCCCAATCAGGAACCAAGTTCTCATACTGTACTTTTCCAAGAGTCACTATCCCTTTAACTGCATCTTTTTCCAAATGCCCCAAATAATAGTGTGCGCACTCATGGGCAACGATAAAAGTCAGAAAAGAATCTGTCAGCGCATTACTGAATTGCCGATAAAGATAATCATTCTCTGGCTGAGAAACATCACACATATCAACATTTCCACAAAAAAATATACTTAGGACTATATCTGTGAACCGTTTTTCAATCCATCTGTTACTCTTGATACAATCTTTGATTTTTTCAGGCTCCATGCCGAAGGTAATTTTTTCTCCATCCAATACCTGAATAGGGAAAGCCTTTGTCAGCACATTTGTAATGTTATGGGCAAATTGTATGATTCCGCTGTAAAATAGAATAATCGGCGGCATATCACTATTGGGACACCTAATCTGGGCACAAAACATATCAAACTCTACAGTCCCAAACAATGGCATATCCAGCCCATGACAATCCATAAATGCATCCTTTATCCTATGAATGTTACTGATAATATCACTAAAAAACTTATAATAGTATGGGTTTTCGTACCGTGAAATAACATGTCTGCTCCTCATTTCGCGCAGTGATTTTATCAGTTTATCCCTGTTCTCACACTTAAAATTGTATTCCTGCTGTAAAAAATCAAAAAAATTACCGTTAGAATACATTTCATCATAGTCGATAACATCTCCATATGCACTTACCATATATTCACGTTGCACTTCTTCCAGAAATTCCAGCGGATTCATTCCTACCATTACAGTTCCCCCAAACTTATTCGAGCTTTCCCCAAACTTTCTCCCTTAGACAGATTTTCCCATTCTCAAAATCTGCCACTTTCATTTCATACAAATGATTGATAGTCTCCACTACATTTCGTCTTTCCAATGTTGTGTTTTCCCGCTGCATATACCATTCCTGAAAATCATGAATAAATTGTTCTTCTTCAACACCGGACTGGTAAGCCCCTTTTATATGAAGCAAATAGACGATATAAACCTCTATCCCATTCAGTTCCTGCCTGGTGACACTTCTGATAAACAATACTGATACTATTAACATTTGAATATAATTAAAAATACTCTCTGGTCTGCTGACGGACGCGGCTAATTCCACTCCCGCCAAAATTGCTTTCTTTAAGTCAATCCGAACATTACCGAGTTTATAGGAAACCGGATCATTACCAAGAAAAACCATGTTTTTAATATCGTTTTCCGGTAAAAATTCTATATAATTATCTACTATGTTCTTAGCAGCCGTCTTATCTTCCCCACAATCACTGGCATAGTCTTGTAACTTTTTACTCAGTTTATCATCATATTCCATCGCCTGCTGTCTAGTCATTCTCTTCTTCCCCTTTCATCAGTTCCTTTAATTTTTCCCTCTGTTCGGTATGGATAATCTTTACCAGCTTACCTCTCTCCATTTTCAGGATAGTCTGAATTTTATATTCTTTATACACCTCATTAAATCCACGATATAAGTAATTACCCTCCCTCGTATCAAAATAATATTCATCTCTGTCTACAATGGCAAACAGCCAGCCTTTCCTCTTTTTTAAAGTCGGATGTGTTTCATTGTAGAAAAATGTTTTATATAGTACCCGATCAGTATAATAAACCATATCAAAAAAATCCATATACATCATTGGCGCGAGGTAGGTATAAGGTTCTAAAACAATGCCTCTTACCTCTTTGTCCATAATAATCTTAAGGACAATATGATACGCAATCTCATCTGCATCAAATTCCTCTTCTTCCGGATGTTCTTTGGTGTATTTTTTCCCAATATTGGCTAAGTAAGCATGCGCAATCTCATGGGCCAAACTGAATGCCAGTACAGTCCAATAACAGTCTTCAGCAAGCTGCAAAATCTGCAGGTCATCTGCAACCATTCCCAGTAATGCCCTGTTAGCATCTTCTCCCTGCATCTCCCCCAAAATGCTTACGTCGTTCATCAAAAACAGCACGTACACATAGCAGTCTCCATACACTTCCGGATTATCAAAGTCTTTCGACCATTTAAACATGGCAAGAAAAAATGCCATCATGGTCGATTCAAACAGCTCGTCTATATGCACTACTGCGGGATTTTTCTTATCATTGTAAATATAACTGTTTATCGTCCTTTGATATCGGTTGTTTAACTCTATATTATCACCTGTATAACCATATTCCCTAAAAAAATAGTCTTTTACTATGGCAAGCATATTCTCAATGTTATACCGCTGCATATTGGACTGAAGCTGCTCCTCTGTAAAATACTTTGAAAAATACTGTAGCATCAACCTCATACCACGACTATCATTCTTTAAGGTACTTCCACCATGCTTATATATGTCGTAATACGAGGGAACTGCATATTTGATTTCATAAGAATCAATATTTTCTTTATCCTGCATGCAATCACCTCATCAATGATATAATAATCTTTTGCATATGGAGGCAGTTCTGTTAAGAGCTGTCTAAGCTATAGAGTATAACTTGTTTCCCTCTGCTCATGGTATGTAGTATTTTTGCCCGACATAATCATTCGCCTTCCAAAAACCGTCATTTCTATTTTTATATTAATTGGAGTAATGTTTGAACTTGCTCATAAGCATCCCTCTTTATCATTTCAAAATCTTCCTCGTCCAATAAATCCATAAAATCGACAACATCATTTGGTCCAGAATGTTCTGTAGAAGCAAATTTTTCATTTAGTTTCTGCTTCATATCCAATACAATTTGCTTATCCCCAAAGCTTTGAAATTGTTTTGCCAATTCTTTTACTCCGCCGTTATAATGTTTAATCAAAAAATAAATATCATATGCATCCTTCGCTTTTCCCCGTCCTATTGCCGCCGTTTTCATAATCAGATATGGCACAACAGCAACTACATTAACATAAACAATATCCATCGCACCGTCGGGTCTTTTGGCCTTAACCCTTACTTTCTGTGGTGGGAATTCAAATGCGAAATTACCACCAGTAGCCTTTAATGCCTTTATTCCTTGCACATGCTGACTGCGTTTTTTCAATTGAGTTCCGCCATAAATCCCCGCCAGTATATCAACGTCTACAGGATATGATATTCCATCAACAATCACAGTTTTAACAAACGAAAAATACTTTTCGGGATGTTCTTCATACCCATTCCTTTGCAAAATCAATGCCATATTTTGATAACCAGCATCCTGAAGCGTTAAATGATTAATCAGAATATCAACGTCAACACTTCCGACATGTCCCTCTTTTGGAAACATTAAATCCGGAACCCATCCGCCAACTATGCGTATATCTTCCTGATACTCTTGAAACAGATTAACCAATTCTATCAAAATGCGATGTGCCGCTTCTTTTTGCCCTTCGATGTAATCTGCACTACTTTTTAATTCTTCATCCTTTATCATTTGAGTATTTCCTTTTTCATCACTGCTTCTGCCATTTCTTCCCCGCGTCCCTTTATCTGCATACAGTCCAAATATATCTGAACAGGAGAAACCACGCTATATCCATTTTCCTGATGTGCATCTTTTATACAACATGATTCCGCTATCGGATATATGATTAGATTTTGTCCATCTGTTACCTGCTTGCACTCCAAGAAAGTCATTGCCTCCTTTATGTCTTCCTCGGAAATATATACATGCACTTTATTATACCTGACGACTGGTGTATAACGAACACCTCCTGAGAACCCTGTTAAATAATAATCTATGTCAGCCTGTTCTTTCATAAGCGCTAATTTCTTCTCAATATCTGTTGGTTTATCCAAACTATAGCAGGCATAAATATCTGGTACTTTTTTACCATAAACCCGGCTCCACTCAGCAAGTATTTCTTCCGGTTTCAATAATTTTATCCCATCTGATGTCATTTCTGCCCATGCATTTCTACAGAGGAAATCTTTTACCTTTGAAACCTGCCCTATACTGCAGCCGACTTTTTCTGATAAGTATTTCAGCTTCCATGTCTTTGAGACATCATAAAATACTTCTCTCAAAATCAAGGATGAGATTTCTGCAGACCGCTCGAAAACCGAAACAAGCCCCCGTCTATTAGGCTTTACATTTTTATTTCCCTTTTCAGAAAGGTATATGGAATGACCGCAAAACAAGGCATTTCCGGCATAATCCACATACCCTATTTTATTTTTTTCACATATTTCTGCTGTGACGTCAGAAATATATGGTGCAGCAATTACCGGATATTTCCCTTTTTCCTTAGAAATATTCCTGATTTTTTCCAGGACCTGAGCCGGAAATGCTTCCTGCATGACATAAACAATAAGCGCAAACTCATAACCATCATCTAGTTCTATATTTGCAATAAATCCGTCCTGCATCTTTTCACAGACCTCATATTTTTGTACAATAGGCAGCCTCATAAACCGGTCTGCTAAAATTTCTTGTTCTTTATAATGTAATTTCATATTTAATACCACTTTCACCAAAATAGTAATTTAATTATAATAGTGAAACCTCAAAATGTCAACACTCATGAAACATCATTCCTGAATTTCAAAAGCCGTCACAAAAAAATAAAATGTATGCCTACTCTATACAAAGATCCTTAATAATATTATGACGGACGAAACCGATATCTTCTTTATCCTGCATACAACCACCCCATCAATGATGTAATAAATATGAAGCCCTATCTTTTTTCACGTAATTTAATAGCCGAAGCAGCCCTCCTTCGGTTCTGATCCTCAATCGCCGCATAGTGCTTCTTAGTCGTCCCAACATCAGAATGCCCCAACACATCCGCCACCAAATAAATATCTCCGGTTTCCTGATATAAGCTTGTACCAAAAGTAGAGCGGAGCTTATGGGGAGTAATCTTCTTTTGTGGAACAAATTCTTTGGCATACTTTTCAACAAGATTTTCTACCGCATGAACGCTGATACGTTTCTTTTGTAAAGAGAAAAATAAAGCATTTTCATCTCCTGAAACGGCCTGCATAGCAACCATAACCCGCGGCCCCTCAATATAATCCAAAAGAGCCTTTTCCACTTCTGTCCCAAAATACAAGATAGACTCTTTTCCACCCTTACGAATAATGCGTATACTGTTCTCACGAAAATTTACATCTGTAATATCAAGTCCGACACATTCCGATACCCGAATCCCAGTTCCAAGAAATAATGTAATAATCGCAATGTCCCTGATCTTCGTCTTCAAGAAAAAATCTTTTTTCTTTCCCGTAAGCTGCTTTTCATAATTTTCAATGTTATCAAGCATAATGGCAACTTCATCTGGTTCAAGCCGGATAATGGCTTTTTCATGCTGCTTAGGCATATCAACCTGCATGGCCACATTCTTTGTCAGTATTTCTTTTTTATAGAAATAATCAAAAAAGCTCCGCAGAGAAGATATTTTCCGCGCAATACTGGAAGCGCCATTTTTCTGCTCACCATTTTCCGCTTCATAATATTTTAAATATTCCTGATATTCTTCAATATCATTGCTCGCCAGCATATCAATATCTTTTAATGAAATCTCTTTCATGGACTTATCAAATAATGTCGGATTCACTTCCAACAGAAAGTGAAAGAAAACCTGTAAATCATAAGCATAAGATACACGGGTCTTAGCACTGGTTTTTTGCTCGACAGCACGAAAATAGTCCTTTGCATATGGAGGCATCTCTGATAAAAGCTGCCTTAACTGCAATGTATAATCTGCTTCTTTCTGCTCATGATATGTAAGATTCCTTTTTGGCATGATTCTTTATCCTCCATATATCTATAACTTACGCATTAATTATACCAAATATTGATATATTCTGCAAAAAACAAACATTAAAACTTATATTCTGTCCCATACTCTCATTTCTTCCCTGCCTTTTCCATTGCATCCATCAGCATCCAGAAACATAAAAAAAGAGCAGCCACACTGGAGCTGTCTTTTCCGATTTTTAATTGAATGAAATCCATCTAAATATTCCTCCGAATCCTCGCCATATTCAAACTCATGATCATAATAATAGATTGCGCCTTAATCCTCCTCCCTTACGCTGAAACAGAAAAGGTTTCCGCCGCCAGAATTTTCACCTGAAATTTTTGCCCGATGCAATCCAAATCTTGTGCCTTTGCCTTTCCATGTATATGTAAAATTCGATTGCCATACATAATTTGCAGCCTCCCTTCATTCCCGATACGACCGACAGGAAATAGCCTCCCCCACTATAAAAAGTGTACGAATATAGTTCATTAAAAACCTTGATTCCTTCTACATCAACGCATCTTCAAGCATTTTATCGAGCATTTGCTCAAAATCGTCAAATTCCTCACTGAGTTCTCCCGACGGGTTATCCAGTTCACAATACCTCTTTGTGTTCAAATCATAAACATACCAGCTTATACTGCCTTCCCCTAAAAAAAGATATTGTTTTTGCCATTCGTTTTCATACCAGACTTTGTTGCAGTCAATCAGCCCGTTTACATGCTGATTGGGCGCTTCTTTCAGCAATGGTTCATCAACCCCATAAAGAATGAAGCCGTTAAACTCGATGCCATTTATAATTCGCAAAATTTTGAGATATTCCTCCGACAAGTCGATACCCAATTCATCTTTTACGGCTTTTACAAATTCCTGTGCTTCCTCCGCTGAAACACCGCCGTTTATGTCCGCGCCATACTTTTTTTCTTCCCGCCTGATTTCCTCTAAACGTTCTTTCCACATTTTAGCATCCTCCGATTTTTCCGTATTATTTGCACTCATTTCTTTCTCCTTAAATATTCTTTGCCGTTCTCCGCTAATCTCTCGGTTCCCCATATATGTCTGGCTCTACTTCCTGCCTTATTTCATCTATTCACAGACTGGCAGCTTGATTGATTCAACAGCACTGCCAGTCATATTCCACTTTGGAAAAATCTCTTGCCAGCAAATCTTTGCGGGAAATGATGAACGTACAGTTGCCGCTGTCACCAAACATCAGACCGCTTGTATCGTCCACGTCAAGTTGAAGCAGCAACGTATATTCCGAACTGTTATAATACGCAGGGGCGCTTTGGACAAAATACGGATATCCGCCTATGCGGCTTTCATCGGCATTGCAGATCTTATAAAGAATGTCCATCTCCTTTTCCGACACGTCTCCAAACTTCTGCTCAAACTCGGGACAAGTTGTTCCGACAAACTTTTCTTCTTGAACAAACGCTATCTTGCAATCGTCGGTAAAAGGCAGATTTTCCTCGTAATCGTCGCTGTATGGGTTTTCCTTGACGAGTGACTTTTCGTCTTTCTTGTATTCGGGGATATACTTCACGATGCACGCCCCATCCAAGCCATAACACTCATCATTCTCCACATAGAATTGCAGCAGCCCTTCTTGCGGAAAATCCGGCAGAAGCGGCATCTCGGCAAGGTTAATCTGCGCAAAGAACATCATAGGTTTTCCGTTTTTCCCGATAGGATACTGTTCTCTACTTTCCAGATAAGGACAACCACCCAGTTTGCTTTCCCAAGGTTTTGTCTTCTTCAAAGTGAACTTAATCCGATTGGACGGCTTGACAGTTGATTTGAGATAGTCCTCATAAGCTGCCGGTATTTTAGGTATTTTCATATTTTCTCATCCTCCATTTACGCTTCACTGTCTTCTTAATTAACCATATTATTGATAAAAGTAAAAAAATCCGGCGCGACATATTCTATGGGTATTTAATCTCCTCAAATATTCTTTGCCGTTCTTCTGCTTGTCCCATTCTCTGACAAACCTGAATCCCATGCTACTTTATAAATTTATCGGTAATCACTGATTTTGGCGCTCTCCTCCGGCGAGAACAAATATTCGTTTTGATACTGCATCCGTAACTCAGGAAGCGGCACATCCTCCAACGCAGTGCGCATATCCTGTTGGAGCAGAGAAATCACGCGGGCAAAAGTGGGCGTGTTGTATGTCTCGTTCTCCCTGCGCTCCAATTCAGAAGCGTAGTAACCATTAGAATCTTTTTTATAAACAGTTTCAAAAAAGTCTATCATGGTGTCCCCGATATCCCCATCAATAACACTCTCCACAGCCTCCCACGTAATGTCTTGGGAAACAGCCTCCTCCAGCACGGTACACAAATTGGAAAGGAACACATCATAGGACCTTGCTTCCCACTTGTGAAAATATTTCAGATAAAAGGCTTCGCTTTCTGAATCCTCGTTCAGCCCGCCATCATCCCCGGTCAAAATTTCCAAGGCAGCGTCAGAAAAGCTTTGTTGGAATCGGGTAAAGACATCGAGAGAACATTTTCCCTCTTGAAAATCCCACAGCAATTCTATTGCAGTTCCTAATATCTCTGGAGTTGGCTCGTTGGGAGCCATGTACTTGTAGGAGTTCCACCAGCGAGTAAAAATTAAAGTATGGGCCAGAAGCTCAACAGCGAAAGACTTCTCCTGAAAGCTTGTCTTCATTGCATCCCGTAGGTCATCCATAAATTCCATTTTTTCATCTGCACTCAGGGCAGAAAAGTCAATTTCATATATAGTTTTCACACTAACCCCTCCATTCTTTTACAATGCACACTTAAAACAATGCTGTTTCATGTCCATATATTTTAATCCAGCCAGCAGCAAAGCTGTTTCAACCGCACAAGGTCGTCGATACCTTCCATGGAGGCAAAATTGGTCTCTACCACTTCCCATACCCGCAGCTTAGGCATCGTTCTCAAGAAAGTCATATCCTGATATTCCGCTCCCTGAATCCGAAGTGCCTCCAGTCCGGTAAACAGTCCAATATCCTGCTGGATGCTTCGCTTTACTTTCTCGTACCACGCATCCCATGCATCTTCATCATCATATTCCTCCCTGTATCTTACACACAAGATCGTTTTCTCAAAAGATTTCCACTTTTTCTCAGTATCTTCCCAATCTTCCCCATCCTCTTCCGATTCCTCATATTCCTCTTCATATTTATGCCAAAAGTCATATGTCGAAAGTTGAAAAATACGTTCCGGTGTATCCGAAGATATGCAATCAGACAGGTTTCCCTCCATATATTCTGGGGAAAGGCTGATGAATCTGCCGGCATATTCACCTTTATCCGCAAGTATCCAATCAATTGGATTTTCCTTCATATAATCTATGTAAAGTTTGATGAATCTGCCGGTTACGGTGGCGCCATCAGGACCCGGTACCCATTCATCGCCTCCGCCTGTGTCATAGAAAGGGTCTGGAGGCGTTGACGTACTCATTTGAATCATATAGCCGTCAGCGAAGTCGCTGCCGATACGCAGATACTTAATTTTCTCCATATCACTTTCGTAAATATCCTCTTTTTCCAGCAGCCTTTTTACTGCATCCCCAATCCACTTCTGTGTAAATTCGACCTTTTTCTCATCTTTCATTTCTTTTCCTCCTAATTTTTATCTTTACAGTTTGCGAACTCACTTACATACGAAAAAAATTTAGGTTATCCTGCGGACGCTACAATACAACCGCCCGTCCGGAAGGATATTCCCCATTCCATGAACATGGGAAATACCCTTCCTTATAGATTTCTGCCAGCATGGTAAAAAAAACGGGCATATCCAATATTTTTTCCACACATGCCCACGCCATATCCCGCATAATCCTGTCAAAAAGCTCATCACAAACTGCAAGTTCATTGCCTAAACGCTGTCTGTCGATAAATTCGCCGAACTTTTCCCAAACAGTATCGCCGATTGCGGCGGAAACGGTCTCAAAAGCATCATCAACAGCATCGTCGCCGATTTTTTTCACGGCTATATTTTCCAGCGGATAAATTTGAGATTCCCAGGCTTCCGTATATTGTTTTCCCAACCCGTCGCACGCCTCATAGAGAGAAAAAACCATATCATATTTTTCATTTGGCCTGCCGCTGTTTTCAAACCAACGAATTGCCTTTACTTCCTCCAAAAAATCTGCTATTCTTTCACCGATTTTTTCGCCTGACATGCCCAGCAGTTCGACGTCGCTGTATGTAATGGAAGAAATTCTGACAATGCCGCCAAAAGACAGCAGTTCCTCTTTTCCCATAGCCACAAAATCATGCGAATCATACGGATAGTTCCCAGTATTCGGTATATCCAGCTTTCCTTCCGCCGTCGCTTCGATATGGTATTTATTATTCACGCAAAGGATAAACGGCATTTCAAAATCAATGGCAATCCTGCCGCCGCTTTCGCAAACGTCCGTTACGAAAAAATCCTCGCTGTCTTGAATCTCTGCACATTCGGCAGCAACGCCGTTCTCCACGCCCGCCTTTTGCAAAATAACATTCGCTTCCTTCCCGTGTTCAATCTGGGCACACACAGTTTCCCACAGAAGGGTTGTCCGCAGATTTTCGATCAGTTCATCTCTGTTCATTTACACTTTACCTCCTCGCCAAGTCTTAATATTTCTTATTAGAATCTTGATAATCTCTATCCTTTTTGGGGACAATTACTGCCTGTTATAAGGTCTGCATTTCTGTCCAAATTCGATGGAATTCATAACAAACCTCCTTAATCTCTTCCTGCATATTCTTTGCCGTTCTTCGCTAAAATCTTCCAGTTCTCTATATATGTCCCGTTTTACCTGCCGCCACATTTCATCCGGTATTTTCAGCCGATAGTCCAAATATTCCATAGATAGCATGTCCCCGTCCTGATAGATGGAAACCCGTGCGCCCACCCGACAAAGTTCTTCAAGCATATCCCGAAAAATCTTTTTTCTGTCAATTTCATTTCCGTCCGAATCCTCTGAAACATCATTACGCTCCAAGTCGTATCCCATCACAAAATCATTTTCATCAATTCGCTGCTGTATCGTTCCGGCGGACAAGGAATGATCGAACTTTCTGATAATCGTTATATACTTTGTTATGGAGTTGTCTTTTGCAATTTTTAACTGAATGAAATCCATTGAAATGTTCCTCCGCAAGTATATTTCGATTTCCGTTGGGAATATCCACGGACCAGCCGTATTTGCGCAAATCCTCCGTAAATGCACGATTTGTAGATTTGCTTAATTTTTTTAGTATAACACAATTCTTCACATATTGCCATATGGTGATTTTAACGTTTTAACGCCCTTTTACTGTTTTCAAAAGAGCCTGATTAAGAGTTCCTACTAATTCTTTGCCTTTTGCCCCCAAAAGTAGTATAATATACTGGAATTAATAAAAGTCGGAGGTTTTAACATGCCAACTTATCCACAACAGTTAATCACGTCCCTATGCGAACATTTAGCAGATCGTCTGAGCAGCTTTTTTTGCATAGAGCACAAGAAATATTTTGAGGAATACGCAGACCTGAACGGGCTTGTTTCCGACACTTTATGGGAATACATCAAGAACGAAACCCAAAAGACGGAAATCAATTCCGTTTATAACACGCAGGTCAAAATGCGCCGTCAGAAAAGGAAGCGCTGGGTCAGCAATTATGAATCCCTCTACGGAAAATATCCCCTTTCTGACAAGAAAAATCCCTATTATATGATTTGGCACGACCACGACCATCTCATGGGGAGTTTTTTCCTGAAGCTGTACGATGCCCCGGACGTGGAAACAGTAATTGAGAATTATCAGAAAAAACTGGATGACTGGCAGAAAAATGACAAAAGCCTCCTGATTGATTATCCCCTTCTTTCTAACAGAACAAAGCTTCAGGTAAAAACCAGCTTCAAAAACGATCTGATTATCAACCTGATTGAGATTATTTTAGAATCCTATGATGGAAACATTGAAAACTACTTTTCAAAGAAACCTGATATCCTTTTGGACAAGCCATTCTTTGCTCCGGCAAAATTTTCTGTCCCTTTCAAGGAGTCCTTAGATTCCTATGTGGCAGACCTTGTGAATTTCGATAAGGATGACACGACTTTCCAGATGCTTGTCAGCTATGACCCGAGTGAAACCCCTAATGTGGAGAAGCTCCGGGTATTCGACCCAAAAGACAATCAGATCCTTATGACACTTATCAACCACATCAACCTCGACTTCTATGAGAGCAAACAGATTATCCTGGAAGTCGGCACCATTGCAAAAGCAATTAACAGCCGCCCGAACAAGCGGCTCTATGACGACGTAAAGATGCGCCTGCATAATATGGCACGCACCGGTTTCCAGCTGTATAAAAAAGACAATCCGAACGAGCCAATCTACACCTTCTCGTTCTTTGACAGTGTACGCACCATTTCCAGAGACGGAAAGGAATTTGTTGCCGTAACTTTTGGTAATACCCTGTATGAATCCATTACAAAGAAAAAAATGATTTCCGTAACTTCCAGCAACTACAACTCACTGGAACTGGAACTGAGCAGGCTGCTTTATCATAATTTACAGAAAGAACGCATTGCGCTCTCCACCTCGTCCGTTCCTAACGAGCAAGGATATCTGTACAAAACCTATGACTACTCTTATTTCCAGCGCATCATCCTGTTCAAGAAGAAAAAGAAGGCAGACAATATCCTGTTGATCACGGAAACGCTTCAGGAGTTCGTTGAAAAGGCGATTGCCCTTGCAAACTTCCATTATGACAAGGAACAAGGGCTGTTCCACCTGTACTACTTCCCCCTGAGCGATGATGAACGGGCGGATCTTATAAGCACAGCCAGGATAAATGAAACCTAACAGATCCCTGATTTGCCGGAAGGGAAGCTATTCAGGCTACTTTGGATCTCACATAGTAAAAAAGAGCCATACGAAAACGCCGTATGGCTTTTCTTATACTGTTTCTTCCATTTTGCACTGTTTTGGATTTATTTGAAAAAATGATTCCAGTTTCTTCGCCTTTTTCTGTTTCAGTCCAAGACTCATTTCTTATTCTTTAATATATAAAAATGATACCAGTTTTCTCGCCGTTTTTATCATTTCGTTGCTAACCGTACCGTTTTAGACAAAATGATACCATTTTCTTCGCCATTTTGACATTTTTCTCTGATTCATACTTACAGGACAGCAAAAACAGGGCATAGATTTTTACGCCGTTTTAATAAAATGATGCCAGTTTTCTCGCCGTTTTATGATTTTACATCCTTTTTTTTCGCCTAAAACAAACATACTCCGAAATGATACCATTTTTTTCGCCATTTTTAAGAATTCATTTTCCGTCCTAAAATTTTTTCTAATATTTTCATCTACATTTCAAACATAAAAACTTATCTTTTGATACCATTTTTTTCGCCATTTTGGTGAGTCTTAAACTAGACATGCAATAATACAGCTTTTTGATACCCTTAATCTCGCCTTTTTTCATAAAAAAATTCTTCTATAAAATTAAATTTACATAGAAATACTGATTTTTTGCGGTTTAACAAAAAATACTCCCATTTTATTCGCAGTTTTTTTAAGCATCAAAAAGCCGATAAAATATGCAGTTTTGTCAAAAAGATACCATTTCCCTCGCCACTTTGGAAACATTTACAAATTAAATAATAATGCTTATAATTATTTTTAGGATACCATCTCATGTACTTTTTATAAGAACATGAGATATCTCTGAGAAATCGGAAAGGGGGGCCATGCCGTGGAGTTTAACAGCTTCGCCCGTATCGGGAAGGGCGTTCTTACAAAGGCCATCGGTCTTCAGAAGAATTATATTGAAGTCTATTCTCAAGGACCTGATGTTCTGAATGAATGCCAATCAAACTGCCATAACTGCATCATCCATCAGAAAAAAGAAGAACTTAGGGCGCTCGGACTGGATGAAGAAGCGGATAAAATCCACTGCTTCTGCCATACATGCCCGACTTCTGTATGGGAGACCTCCTATACTACCGAAAAGCGTTATATCAATGAAAAGAACCGCTACGGCTACCAGCCTACACTGAAAGGCAACGCCATCAAGCTGCTCTTATTATACCATTTTCTCCAACCGGATAGCCACGGATTTATCAAAGATGTCTGCATAAATGAACTTGCAGCGACAATCGGCTGCACGGCTGCCACTATTGACGCCTGCAATGACGTACTCCAGGATTATGGGTACTGTTACTTCTGCAATTCTGGCATCCATGACCGTTACATAAACGTTTTCCTTCCGGAATATAAAAATTACCATTTAACTGCGGCCGAAGGCGGTCGCGGTTATATCACTATGTCGCGGGACATGCTGTTGGATCTATGCGGCATTGAAAACCTGAATACACTGAGGCTGAACCTGAAAGGCATTTTAGAAGTTGATAATGCCTCTTATTCTGATACCCAGAACGACACTGCATCTCCCGTCACCTCGCAATACCAGAGGCTTCGCGGGTTCCTGCCGTCTTACTGCAAGCGCAATGTCATACAGAAAGCTTTGGAAAAAAATGACGCAATCTTTGACCTTTCATTTGATGATAAGAATGTCACATTCACCATTAAGGAAAAGTACGCGCAGAAGAACCTGCGTGAACAAATGCTGGAAGAAACGAAGGAAAGCCTGATAGACCATGTTGACCATATCAATACCGTCCTGGGCGATGCCGCCAGCGCTAAGCATCCTGAAGAAAAGGAACGCCTTGATTCCATCCTTTCCATGATGGACATCAGCCCGTCCGAAAAATACCCTTCACTGTGCCTTACCCTTTCTGACTATGAAGACCTTGCATCCCTTGCGCTCCAGTACAACCTGAATATGGTACATATGGCAATCAGCCTGATCTATAATAAATATGTCCTGCGGAACCATCCGATTGAAAAAATCGGTGCCCTTGCAAGAACCATCATCCGCAGAAAGTCCTTCTTTTTTGCTGCATCCTAAATGGAGGCTTTTTTGTCGTGCCTTTTTTTATCATTTATTCTGACTATTTGCAAATTTTTTCTTTATTTTCCAACATTTATCTTCAAAATCCGTTTCCTGAGAACATTTTTACACTCCCACGCTTTTCCACATAAAAAAATTTTTCATCCTTTTTATGGAAATTTCTCCCACTCCCTAATCTTTTCACCCAAAATAAGGAACTATTCTCCCTCTTTTTTAGAAATCCATCCTCTTTTTTATATCTTCATCCACTTTTTTTACGCCCCACCCGGCATAAATACCCGGAATGCCTTATTTTACTGGGGTTTCAGGATTTCCATTTACCAATTACTGAATAAATTAATGATATAATCTCTGATATAATTATGATAAAATAGCTGAATATATGATACAGTCCCATCCTCTCTTCCTCTTTCTTAAATGAGTCCTGCAAAGATAGTACCTTGATTATACATCCTAACTTATAAAATAACAATAAAAAAACTTCCCAAAAGATACAAAAATAATCTTTTGGGAAGAATGATAATTATTATTTTATCCTTATATTATCTTTACCACAGATTCCAGTCAGTTCGTTTAAACAAGCTGCATCAAGGCTGATAGGCTTACTGCCCTGTTTGACCTGCTTTGTGCTTTTCAAATAAAAGAACAGCTTTCCGGTTCCAGGATATTTCCGCATTACGGAAACCAAACGGGCTTCCTTGACCTGATAATCTGCAAAGTCTGTAAATTGCAGCCAGATGTTCTGGCTTTTATCCTCTTTGGAAAAGAAAGATACAGAGTCCATTTGCAGACTTGCGTCTTTTCCATCCTCTTTTTTCACTTTTCCGCGGCAGAACACCATCTCCCCTTCTTTCAGAAAGGACTGGTATTTTTCAAACTGCTCTGGAAATACCACAATGTCCATGCTTCCAATTAGGTCCTCCATCACAAGGCACGCCATCTTTTTTTTCGTTCTGGTAGTTCGCATTGTGACAGTCCGGATTATTCCACCTACAACAACGGTTTCACCTTCCGTCAGTGCGACACCTTCTTCACGACATATGAAATCGACTGATTTGGCGGTCACATTTGAAATCCACTGCTCATAATGCTCATCAAGCGGATGTCCGCTCAGGTAAATCCCAAGAACCTCCTTTTCGTCTTCGAGCAGTTTTGACATGGCATATTCCTCTTCCTTGGAAGATGGCTGCTCATTGGAAAATAGTGAGAGCAGTGATGATTGACCGAGCATACCGTTCTTTTTGTCATACTGAATCTGGTTCAGCACTTCCGGATAATGCTCCATAAGGTATTTCCTTGTATGCCCCATGCCGTCCAGTGCGCCGGCTTTGATCAGCGCTTCGATTACTGATTTATTGAGATTTCCGTTCTTCTGCATACGCATCAGAAAATCTTTAAGGCTGGTGAACGGCTTCTTTTCACGCTCACTGATGATTTCTGCCACACACCCTTCTCCGACATCCCGTATGGATGCAAGCGCGTACAGAATGGTGCCGTCCTTTACGGTGAAATCAATTCCGCCCTTCCCGATATCCGGTTTTTTTATGGGAATCTTCATCTGCCTGCTTAAAAGCAGGTATTCTGCAGTCTTTGCGCTGTTGCTGCGAAAGGATGTCATGAGCGCTGCAAGATATTCCGCCGGATGTAATCCTTGCTGTGCATGACTGACTGCCGGTTTCCGGTGCTTTTCATGGTAATCATGTCTGTCAGCACACGGAGCGATGTTTCGATAATAAGGGAAGGGGACTTCCCGCCGCACAGCAGGTCTTCCATGGATGAGAGGGATGCCGCAGTGTCCAGCCTGATAATACTTGAAAGGGTGTTCAAGATGGCATCCGTATCCAATACGCCAAGCTGCTTCTTCGCCGCTTCTACCGTGATTGCGTTGCCGGAGCCTGCCATAAGCTGTTCTAATATGCCAAGGGCGTCACGCATGCCGCCGTTTGCGTTACGGACGATAAGGTTTAGTGCATCCTCATCGCAGGTTGCATTCTGATCCTCCAGCACTTCCCGTATTCGTTCTTTCATCGGTATGGGTGGAATTGGATGGAATGTATAGGTTTCGCAACGGCTCCGTATTGTGACGGGAATTTTATGCAGTTCTGTTGTACAGAGAATGAAAGTACAATAAGAAGGCGGCTCTTCCAAAGGCTTTAATAGTACGTCAAATGCGGCCGTCGATAAGTTATGTACTTCATCAATGATAAAAACCTTGTTTTTTAATTGTACCGGACGGTATTTGGTCTGCCCAGTAAGTTCTTTGATATGGTCCACACCGTTATTGGTAGCGGCATCCAGTTCTTTGATGTCCATGCTGTTTTTTGCTGCAAGGCAGTTCGGGCATACCTTACAGGGACCTTTTTCGGTGGGATTTTCGCAGTTAATGGCTTTAGACAGGATGCGTGCAATGGTCGTCTTCCCTGTTCCACGATGCCCTGCAAGCAGATACGCATGTCCGAATTTCCCGGTCTGAGACTGCCGTTTCATTGTGACAAGCACATCCTCCTGCCCTTTTACTTCCGAAAAGTCCGTTGGACGGTATTGGTTATAGAGCATATAGTTCCTCCTTTTAATTTACATTAAGAAAAGACCTGAACCATGCTGCGGACCAGGTCAAAAAAATCATTTTTGGAATAGGATGCTGTAAGCCACTTCTTTTGATGCCTTGCGATTTCAGAACATATCTTAGATAATTCAGGCACTGTATAAAGGCTTCCTAGTTCCCCAAAGGAAAGCTCCTGTCCCCCGCCCTGCGGCAATGCCGTTTCGGAAAACAGCAGGGAAAAGAATATATACTGGATCATGGAAAGCGCTTCCGGATAATGGCTTGAGTGAACCGAATAAAATTCTCCGGCATCTTTTTCCTGAATCAACCGGAATACCCGGAACAACTCTTCTTTTTGGGAAATAGACTGGATTTCCTTGCAAGTATCTTTAAGGTCTAGGTAATACTCAGAAACCTCATCCCAATGGTAGGGACAGTTGCCGCAGATAAATCCGGCAAGCCCAATGTCCTCTTTAGGTACATCTTTTGCAGAAAGATAGTCGTTCATTTCCGCTGTAGTAAGCGGATAGAACGATATGGTGAGACATCTGCTCTTAATGGTTTCCAAAAGCGTATCACGTTCGCAAAGCAGAATGACTACGTTTGTCCTGTTCCTGTCTTCAAGCAGTTTTAGCAGCTTGTTCTGCGCCTGTACATTCATTCCCTCTGCATGGCAGATCAGATAAACCTTACAGGAACCTAGTGCTGCAACGCTGCTTTTTTCCAGCAGGGAAAGAATGTCTTCTACGCGGATAGAACCGTCTTTTTTGTCCAGCAGGAAGAAATCGCCGTTATGTCCAAGGCTGTCCCTGCCGCATCCAAGAATTGCACATGCTGCCTCTTCTGCCGCATTTCGTTTTCCAAGCCCCTTTTTCCCATATAAAATAAGCGGGCCGGGATGCTGCATGTCAAGATAACCTGTCAATTGCCGATATGCATCCTCATTCCCGATAAACGTTTTGTTCATACACCCTCCTTTGGAATATAGATGTAGTTACCCAAGATTTTGTCATATACCATGCCGTTTTTATCACAATTTGCATGGATGAAATATTCCAGAAACTCAATCTGTTCATGCAGCTGTACGGCTTCCTTTAAGATGACCGCTTCGCGCAGCATGGGCTTCCTCTCCGTATTTTCATAGACGCATCCAACCATATGCAAGAGCAGGTTTAATTCTTCTGTCTTGATTTCAACTTCCCTATACTTACAGACAGCGTCCTGGATGTACTGAATGGAAAGTTTATACCGCGTTAATGGTATGGATTCCGGAATGCGGTGCATGTCAGGACTGGGTGTGTATTTTTTTATCGTTCCGATGCCATGAAGAAGAGCGCCGGCAGTAAGCAAATCCGCCTGATACGGAATATTGTAAGAAGGATTTATATTATAATGGCTTAAGGAGTGCAGCATATAATTTGCAAGACATGTAACGCTTGCAGTGTATACCAGAAAACCGCCACTGAAATTGTGGTGCTTTTTTAATGTTGCAGGGAACTGGTCAAGTTCAGGGATATCCTTATAGATGGACGATACAAGATACCGATAACATTCATTTTTTATGGAATTGATGTACTTCCAAAGGATTTCCGTAAACTTCGCACTTTCCTTTTCTGTCAGCCCGTTAATGTAATCTGCCATCTGGTAATCCTCTGATGCTTCCATCAGGCGCACTACGAGTCGGAAAGCTCCCTTTGTGTCTTTGGTAACGAGCGCTTTGACCGTTACAACCTTTCCTTTTAAACTCTCGTGGCAGTCTGACATAAGCTCCTCCCAGATTGTACCCCACAGGGTTCCGCTAGAATCCTGAAGCAGTATGTCATAGTATTGTTTCTTATTCTCCTGTGTTTCCTTTTTTGTTATTTCACGGAGCAAGAAAGTTGTTTCCACTGTTTTTGTAAAATGTTCTGCGATATTCGCGGCATAAATCTCTTTTGCCATGTTTAACCTCCTTTTATACTGCTTCCGAAAGGCCACAATCCGGCAGCCTTTTTGCCAGAAGCACTTCATAATAATCTTTAACTTCTCTATCCAAATCTCCTGATTCCGGGTAAGCATATGCGAGATCAGGTTTTATCAGGGAACTTTCTACTTTCAGTATCCTTGAAAAGTAAATCTCCCCACATCTTGCAAAAATTTCCGCGCGGCGGAAAAAGTATTGGATATTGTACTTACTTTTTCCATTCAGGGTATTCTTGATAAAATCATCAAGCTGCTCCATCTGCAGTAAGAACGCTTCCTTGTATAAGGCGGTAATCCGGTTAAATGCGACTTCCAGCGACGGATCGCCAAGTTGGTCATCAATCATATGGAAATATTCATGTATAAATGATGAAGGGCACCGGATATCCACACAGAGAGTATGCAGCGTAGGATAATAAAGTCCGCTTGCTTTGTGTTTGCCAAGTTTGCGGAAGCGTAAGATGACATCCTTAAAAGATTTCCCCGAAAAATAGGCATCGTTCAGAACTTCAAATTCCTTTTCAATGGCTTCGACGGATTTAAGGTCTACTTCTTCATCAAATTCAACAAACTTAAAATAATCCATAAAACTGGTATTTTCCATAGCGTTCTGGACAGACTGAGGGATATTCTTTTTTGTCATATATGCAGTTGCTATCGAACGGCAAATTTCAGCGCGGTGTTTGTTCTCATAACTGATTTCTTTGTAAATTTCAAGCACCTTACAAAAAATATTAACGGCATCCGGTATCAGATACTGGTTGCCGCCAACATAAAACAGCTCTCTGTTATTGCTTCTATAGGTGTTGAAAAGACCATTTAAAGGGAACAGTGATTTCTGTTGGATACTTTCTGCCAACATATATCGCTCTCCATCCGCTGTTTTTTTAATCCCTTTATTCATGTACTCCTCGAAAACATTCTGAACAAGAGGAAGCTTTATGGATGTGTGGATCTGATGTATTCCTGAAAGAAGGAATACTTTACTGTGAAACATAACCTTCCGGATAGCCAAAAAAGCGCAGACTTCCCCTA